>JAADGY010000014.1 GCA_013152165.1 bacterium | reverse complement strand
GGTTGGCTTTTGTGAATGGGGAAACTTAATGGAGAAAAAAGGAAAACAAACACTACACCACTATATAGTGCTGTAGTGTTTTTGCCTGGAGGCTGGCAGTTTTATTTTCCCATCCCTTATTTTTACTACACTACTATATAGTGGGGTAGTAAAAGTTGGTTTAAGGATTGGTGGCTTGTGAAGTTTGGGCGGCGGTTGTGCTAGAATTTAGATGTAGACAAATTAGAAATATTAAGGAGGCGATTATGTTGGTTATAGCAGGCATTATCATTTTTGTTATCGCTTATTTTATTATCACCTATAACTCGCTGGTGGCTTTAAAGGTTCGGATTAAAGCTTCGATACAAGAGATCGGCAATCAATTAAAAAGGCAAGCCAGTTTGATTCCTAACCTGATCGAGGCAACCAAAGGCTACATGCAGCATGAACAAGAAGTTTTTGACAAGCTAACAGCGGCCAGGAACGTAGCGGCCAGAGCCTTGGAAAAAAACAAACTGCCGGACTTAATCAAGGCCTCCGAGCAGTTAGGAGAAGCTTTCCAGCCCATGTTTGCTTTGCTGGAAAGCAATCCAGAGTTAAAAGCTAATGAAACGGTGGCTAAGTTGATGGATGAGCTAAGAGATACGGCTGATAAAGTTATGTATGCCCGGCGCTTATTGATTGATCTATCGGCCAACTACAATATCAAAATCAAAACCTTCCCAACGATGTTTGTGGCTAAGCTGTTTAATTTCCAGCCGGTCGAGGGCTTAAAAACAGCTGAAAGCGGAGCTCATCTTAAAGTCAGCCAGGCAGAAACTAAAACGCCAAAGGTTAATCTTTAAAAAAGTTTTAGCGGGCCTTTTATGAAAGACGTTTATTCGGTACTTGATGCCAACAAAAGAAAAAGCTGGCTGGTGATTGTGTTGTTTAATGTCTTTGTAATTGGAACGGTGTATGCGATTTTGCAGTTTTTTGGTTACCATCAGTTTAGCTTGATGCTGGCGGTGGTTATTGCTTCATTTTCCAGTTTGATTAATTATTACATGGGAGACCGGCTGGTGGTTGCCAGCATGCGGGCTAAACCGGTAAAAAAGCGGGAGTATCCAAAGTTGGTTCAAGCGGTCGAAAATATTTCTTTAGCAACCGGCTTGCCGATGCCGAAAGTGTATATCATTCCCTCTAACGGCTTAAACGCTATGGCAACCGGCCGGGATCCAAAACATGCCAGTGTCTTAGTAACGGCTGGGTTGGTGGACAGGCTGAACAAAAGTGAGCTGGAAGCGGTGATTGCCCACGAGTTTGGCCATATCGCTAATTATGATATTCGGTTAATGACGTTTTTGTCGATTGCGGTGGGGGTGGTAACTATTTTTATTGACATGGTCCGGCGGGGGATGATGTTTGGCCGAGGCCGGGATGATAATGGCAGCAACCGCGGCGGAATAATGACGATAATCGGCCTGGTTCTTATAATCTTTGCTCCTTTGGTGGCCCGCTTGATCCAGCTGGCTATTTCTAGAAGCCGAGAACTTTTGGCTGATACCTACTCAGTCAAGGTAACTAAACAGCCAAACGCTTTGATCGGGGCTTTGGTAAAGATCAGCCAGATGCCGCGGGTGCCGCAGGCTTCTTTGAATACGGCCCATTTTTTTATCGCCTCGCCGTTTGGAACAACTAAAAGTTTTTTGGTCAAGTTGTTTGCTACCCACCCTCCGGTAGAAGAAAGAATCAAAGCTCTGCAGGAAATGGCAGGCGAGTTGGAATAAAGATTAGAATCTTAAAATGATAATAGCTATCAACCTTTTAACAAAGGCAGTTTTAATGGGCGCCTTGTGGCTGGTACTGCCTTATCAGATTAATATTTTGGGCTGGCTGGTGAACAGAGGTTTGGTTTTAATCTTTTTTATCGGGGCTATGACTTTTGGTTTGGCGGTTTACGGGGCTGTCAAATGGCTTTTAAAAGATGATTTAAGAGCCAACTGGGTTTTGGTGGGGGATTTAGCGGTGATTATGATACTTATCGCGGGCTTGATGTTTGCAGCTTAGGACTGCCCTGTTGAGTTTTATCAGAGGCCTGGGCGGGATTTGCACCCACGTAAACGGTTTTGCAGACCGCTACCTAGCTCCTCGGTCACCAGGCCAAAATGTGCTGATTATTAAATTCCAATAAATCAGGTTTAAGATTACACTATATTATAAAGGAAGCAAGCTTAATCGGGGTAGTTTTAATAATATTTAGTTGATTTTGGAGTTTTAGGCTTTTTTGGCTTTTATGTTGACGCCGTTTATTTTTTGGTAGCGGCGGCGCTTATTTTTTTTAACCTTGTTTACGATTTCTTTTTCCAAGTTTATATTAAGAATTGCGGCCAGGCCTAGAACATAGATAACAACATCAGCCAGCTCTTCCCCTAGATTCGGCAGTTTCTTTCGATAGGCTTCAAAGGCTTCGGCCAGTTCCCCATAAGTTAAACCAAATTCCAAGTTAACATCGGTGGTGTTAAAGCCTTTGGCGATTTTATTGTTTAAAATGTCTTGTTGTAATTTTTTCAGATCAATCATTATTGGTTTAGAATTTATTAATTATTTTTTTGCTTTTGCGGCCTTGATTGCCAGCCCTATCAAAAACAAGGCGTTAAGGTAAATAAACCAATCGCCCAAAATAGGATATAAAGTTTTGACCCCCTTTATCGGCACATCAGCAACCATGATTTTGTCTTTGGTTGTGTAAAAATCTTGGTAGGCAATGACATTGCCCCTGTAATCGGCGGCGGCGGAAACGCCGTTGTTGACCTGGGCCACGGTTGAAAAGCCGCCCTCAATGCCCCTGAAAAAGCCGGAGTAAGTATGGCCGGGAGTGATGGCTTTGGCGTCGATTTTGGGAAGCAGCAGGATATCGATGTTCTGTCGGCTGGCTTGGCGGATGAACCTGGGGAAGTCAGCATCAAAACAGATAACGCTGGCTATCTTGCCATAGGGAGTATCAAGGGTGGGAATAACGCCGTCTGATTCTGTAGGATACCAAGAAATGGTTTTTTCATACTGATAGGCTACCTGGCCGTTTGGATCTATCATTATGATCTTGTTCTCGGCTGAAAACGTGCCATATTTCAAGACCAGTATCGTCGGAGCAAAATAGACTTGGTTTCGCTTGGCAAAATCTTGGGCGGTTTTAATAAATTCTTGTTTGTTTTCTTGAAAAACCACGCCGTTGGCCTCTGACCAGAATATTATCTTGGCGCCAAAGTCAGCGGCTCTTTGGCTTAACTTGAACAACTGGTTGTTTAAATCTTGAATTTCACCAGCATACTTTTGGGCTTTATCCTTGGGCGTCTTGGCGTCGATGATGCCCCAGTAGTCGCTTTTGTGCTTGACGGTAATGCCGGCGATTTTAACGGTTGGGCCGGTTGGTATCGACAAGGTGAAATAAATGCCGCCGAGCAAGAAAGCGGCGGTGATGGTTGCCAAAAGCGTGATTGCTAATGGTTTTTGCTTGCTTAAGTTAAAGTTATTCTGCCATAAAACAGCTACGGCGCTTGCGAACCAGAAAACGATAAAAGAAATACCCTCGAAACCGGTTACGGCGGCGATTTGTATTAGAGGCTTTAGGCCAAACTGAGTTAAGGCGATCGAAGAAAACGTGCCAAATTTGGTCAGCCCCAGAACAAAGTCGACGACAACATACACAGCCGGGAAAACAAGCGAAGAGATAAGCGGGCTGGTTTTTTGGTAAAAATATTTGTCGGCTACAAGAGCTACGGTTAAAGGGGTGATGGCAAAGACGGCGCCGAATAATTCTAAGAACATCGGCATGTCCCAGCCGCCGTGGACAGCTATAAATTTGGGGATAAGCAAAAGAAGAATGATGGTTAAATACTGATGCCATTTGTTGGATTTTCTGAAATAATAGATGAAAAATATCATCGGCAGCCAGCCGGCTAAAAAGAAGCTAAACCTTAAGCCTGTAAAAGCCAACAAAAAGCTCGCCAGTAATAAGGGTGCGTATTTAGCTAAAAGTTTTTGTGGAAAAAAGCGGGGGAGTCTTATCATTTTTATATTTTTAAATCTGCCAAATAAATTCAAAACCCAGCAGAAACCAGGCAGGGGTTTGCCGGTATATGCTAATTTGTTGCCGGGCAGGGATTTGAACCCCGATTAAGTGGTCCAGAACCACCCGTGTTACCCTTACACCACCCGGCAGGGTCAGTTAAAATTATAACACTTCAGATTGAAATTCAAAGGTTTTATAAGCAACCCATGATCCGGGCGGCTGGCGGCGAAACAGGGTAATGTGATTAACCTGCAGTTGCAGCTTAATCTGCATATCCCGAATTTGGCTTTTAACAAGGCCAGCTTTGTCTAATGGAATGCGGCTGGCGATGGTTAGGTGGGGAATAAAATTTTTGGATTTAGGCAGCCAGGTAATTTTTTGAGTCAGGCTCTTTTCCATGAGCTTAAAGGTTTGTGATGATTGGGGCGATAAAAAAACAGTGGCGTACTTGGGCTGTTTGAAAAGTCCGACTTTTTTAAAAGTAGCTGTGAATGGAGCTTGATCTTTGGCCCAAGAAGCCAGCTTGGAAAGAAGCAGTGGTTGGTTGGGAAATAAAAAGGGCGGCTTTAGGGTAATATGGGGCGGACTGGTGAGTTTGTGTTTGGGGTGGAAACGAGTTTTTAGGGCTAAGAAAAATTTATTTTCCTTGGCCGGCAGTCCTATGCCTATAAAGTATTGATGTTCGCCGGGTTCGGGCATCATCATCTTCTATTTTCTGATTTTTTCCTCGATTTCTTCCAGGCGGTCAACGGCTTCTTGGAGTTTTCGCAGTTCATAGGCTCGGTGTTTAGATCGGCGGGTCAAGATAATTATCAACGTTAGGATTAGGGCAAAGCCAGCCAAAATTAAGGTGATTTCTTTGATCGGCACAATCCAAAACATAATAACGTTTTGAAGGTTGTTGCCGCCGGCATAAGATGTGGTTAGGGTGGCTTTGTAGTAGCCGATGTGCCATTTGTTGGGAACGGTGGCGGTAAATTTGCGAACAGCGTTGGGCAGGATGCGCTGATCTTTCATTTTAAGAAGGTATTTTTCGGGGAAGATGATGTTTTCGACTTCTATTTGGTTGGAAAAAACGGTGTGGACATTTGACAAGTTTTTTATCCTGGCGACAAAATCAACCGGGCCGTAGGAAAAAAATCTTTTTTTATTAGAAGTGTTAAATTCTTCGATGGTGGCGTTGTAGCTGACCGGGCCGTTAATTTGGACTAAAACTAATTCGGAAACCGAAGCCACAACCGCGGCGCCGCCCTCTAGCTGACTGCCTTGGCCTTTGTATTTGTGCGGGGAAGACGAGGCGACGATGGCAAA
The DNA here is from genome assembly GCA_013152165.1 of bacterium. GTDB lineage: Bacteria > Patescibacteriota > Microgenomatia > JAADGY01 > JAADGY01 > JAADGY01. Next base: position 5,815 of record JAADGY010000014.1, on the reverse strand, counting down.
GTAAAAACCACCCGGGGGGGCGTTGGGCGGCAGTTTGATTGTGTAACTTATAGTTTTTGATTCTTTAGGTTCAAGAGTGATTCGGCCGGGATAAACAACAACCCAATCTTCACTGTCGGGCAGGGATTCATCGGAAATATTAACTTGGCCCTCTTCGCCCCGGGGAACAAATGGAGAAACCCTGATATCAACGGTAATGGAGGAGTCAGAGTTGTTTAATAGGCTTAAACCATGGGTCGAGGTACTGCCCGGTTCCAAAATCAATTCATTTATCGGCGGGGAGATGGTCAAAAAAATGCTTTCAGCGGCCTTAATCGGGCGGTGAAGGCCAACCAAAGCAAAAACCGATAAAGCTGTAATGATAACAAGCGTCTTTTTCAAAAAATCCATGATGCTTTGATTTTTAATATTGGGCAGTGGCTAGATAGGTGATGGTACTGCTGTAAATACCAGCTTGCTGAAGACCACTGACTTCTAATTGATAAACAGCGTAGCCTTGACCGTTGGTATCACTGCCGGTGCCGTCGGCTGGACTGCCATGAGATAAAACGGCTTCATAGGTAGTTGTTAAGCCGGCAAATTTAGCGGTGGCAAATCGGCTGGAAGTTCCGGAACCGTTCAAATCGGTCAAGGTGGTGTCGGTGGTGCCGTATCCTAAATGTCCGTAAGTATTTTCGGATCCGGGAGTGCCGGAAGGCGAGGCCCAAGTTGACGGAGTACTGTTATCAACCGCGGTGCCGTCGGTGAATTGATCAATATCGTTGCTGGCGGCGTCGGTTAAGTTGGCGTCTTGCTTAACCGCCACATAAAATCCATTGGTGGCGTTAGTTGAAACCTTCAATAGCTGGGCGGCGGTGTAGGTGGTCGAGGCGTTGATGGTGCCGAATGGAATGGTGGTGGCGGTGGTGGTAACATCGGTAGCATCATAGCTGTTGCCGACACTGGTAGAGGATGAAACGCCGGCGACGACAAATGAAAGAGTGGCTTGGATAGTGGCCGAGATCGTAACCGCGTCAATGATAGCTACCCGGACGGTGGCGGTGTCATAGGTGGTGGTTTCGCCGCTGTTGGTGGTGGACATGGTGATCAAATAAGTATCGGCGGTGCCGGCCGAGGCTGATTTGCTTGGGTTAGCAAAACCGGTTACAACAATCTCGACGTAATAATCGGCTGTAACAGTAGAACAAGTACCGGAGGTGGCCAGTTGAAAGGTCAAAGTATCAGTGGTGCCGTCTTCAACCAAAGCAACGGTGTCGACTCCGTTGGTGTCATCGGCGACGGTACAGGTTGAGGCTGAACTCATATCAGCGTTGGCGGAGATCTTCATCGATGAGACGTTGGCGGCGCCCATGCCGGTGACGTCAAAATCAGAGGGATAGTCGATAATGATTTTTTCACTGGCGGACAGGGCGGTGGTGGCCTGGAAATAAATTGTATGTGAAACACTGGACTTACTGGGCCTGGAATCAGACAGGGTTATTTTGGCGGCCTGCAAGTTGTTAGCGGCGTCGACATAGGTAAAAAAGGGCAGCAAAGACATCAATACTTGCGATATTAAAAAAGCACCAACGGTTATAAGGGCTGATCTGCGCCCTGGTTTAAAGTAATTCATGTTACTATATTAGTAATAAAGGTTATGCATAAAAATGTCAAGTATTATTATATGTTTATAGGTTATTTTATTATTAGGTTTTTTTGACGTATTTGTCAAGCGAATTATGATAGATTATTACATTTCTTACTCACCGCAAATAATCAGTTTCGCAAAGGTTTTGGGATTTGGTTTTTTGATATTTGGGGGCTTGGCGGCGGCGCAGGTTTGGATAAGGCAGGTGGTTAAAAATCTGCCGGCCAATGACTTCTTAGAACCGCTGGAAGATTGGCTGCAGAACATCAATCGACTGCTTCTTTTGATAGTGTCTTTGTATATAAGCAGCTGGTGGCTGGCGGGCATGTCCAAAATAACCTCGCTTTTGCTTTATGTTACGGCGGCGGGCCTGACTTATTATTTAATGGTCTTATTGTTTAAGTATTTGGATCTTTTTTTCAAACGTTTAAGCCAGGAAAAGGAAGCCGGCACCCAGGCCATCTTGTATTTTGCCAAGTATTTATCAAAGGCAATCTTGGTTGTGGTGCTGGTTTTGTTTTTGCTGTCTAATTTCGGCATTAATGTTTCCTCGTTGGTGGCCGGCATCGGCATCGGCGGCATCGCGATTGCTTTGGCGGTTCAGAATATTTTGGGCGATTTATTCAGCGCTTTTGCCATTTTGCTGGACCAGCCATTCACGGTAGGAGATTTTATCGTAACGGGCGAGTACAAGGGCACGGTGGAAAAGATCGGCATTAAAACAACTAGAATTAGATCCTTAAAAGGCGAAGAGATTATTATTCCAAATAAAGAGCTAACGGCTTCGGTGGTCCAAAACTTTAGGACCATGAAGAAAAGAAGAACGGTGTTTAAGGTTGGAGTGGTTTATGAAACCGATGTGGCTAAATTAAAAAAGATTCCTAAAATTATCGAGGAGGTTGTAAGCGGGCTGGACAATACGGAATTCAAGCGGGCCCATTTGGTCGAGATGGGGGATTATGCCCTGATTTTCGAGGTAGTCTATGAATTGGACAGCAAGGATTACAAACTATATGTTGACCGCCAGCAGGAAATCATCATAAAGATTTTAGAAAAATTCAGCAAAGAAAAAATCGAGATCGCCTACCCCACCCAAATAGTCCAGTTAAAGAAGCCTTAAAGATCGGGACGGTTTGGGGTTGGGTAAAGTGAGTATGGGTCGGGGATGGCGGACTCGAACCGCCGGCCTCTACGTCCCGAACGTAGCGCTCTATCCATCTGAGCTAATCCCCGTCTTTATTATTAGTATTATACTCTTGAACCGCCGGCCTCCCCGACGTGACGTCGGGGCGCTTTATCAATCCCCGAGGTCAGATTTATTATACGGCATGGCTAATAATAAGTAAGAAGATAATAAAGAAGTCAAAGGGCAAAGGTCAAAAGGCAAAAGCGAATTAAGTTTATTAAGTTAGAAAGTTCATAAAGTTCGTAAAGATTAAGTTAAAAATCAAAAATTCACTTTTTGGAAAAAATTCTAAACGCACGAAAGGGGAAAGGCAGTCAATCTTAAAAGAATCCTGGCAGGCTGGGATGTTATAGAATTAAACCATGGATGTTAAATCTATCCGCAGTAATTTTAAGGTTTTAAGCCAAAAACTAAATGGCAAGCAAATCATTTATTTTGACAATGCCTGCCAAACATTAAGGCCGCGCCAGGTAATAGAGGCTGTTGATCAGTATTATTTGGAGTATCCAGCCTGCGCCGGCAGAAGCTCGCACAAATTAGGGGTAAAGGTAACGGATAAAGTTCATGAAGCCAGGCAAAAAATAGCCAAGTTTATCGGGGCTAAAAGGCCAGAAGAGGTGGTGTTTACCCGAAACACAACCGAGGGGATGAATTTAGTTGTCCACGCGCTTGACTGGCAAGAGGGCGACGAGGTAATAATTACAGATAAGGAACATAATTCCAATTTGATTCCCTGGCAGATTTTGGCCAAAGAAAAAGGGGTGAGGTTCAGGATTTCACCCTCCAAAAAAGACAATAGCTTTGATGTAGAGGCTTTTAAAGCCTTACTAAATGAAAAAACTAAGCTGGTATCGATGGTTGTGACTTCCAACTTAGACGGAGTAACCAATCCCATCAAAGAAATCATTAAGTTAGCCCATGAAAACAAATCATTGGTTTTATTAGATGGAGCCCAGGCGGTGCCCCATATGAGGGTTGATGTCGGAGATCTGGACGTTGATTTCTTGGCTTTTTCGGGCCATAAGATGCTGGGGCCGTCAGGCACCGGGGTTTTGTATGGCAAGTATAAACTGTTGGAGAGGATAAAGCCGTTTATGGTCGGCGGGGATACGGTTGAACGATCCAGTTATGAAGACTTTGTCTTACTGCCGCCGCCGGAAAAATTCGAGGCCGGCCTGCAGGATTACGCCGGCATTATTGGTTTAGGAGCGGCGGTTGATTATTTGAACCAGATTGGGTTTGATGATATTAAAAAACAGGAATTAAAACTAAACCAAATGGTCAGCGATGAGCTGTTAAGGATGGAGCGGGTACATGTTATCGGGCCAACCGAGGCAGAAAAACGCGGCGGCATTTTTTCTTTTTATGTGGACGGGGTTGATGTCCACCAGCTGGCTTTGATGCTTGATGAAACGGAAAATATTATGATTAGATCGGGCCAGCATTGCGTCCATTCCTGGTTTAAGGCGCATAATTTAGACGGCTCAGCCAGGTTGTCATTTTATTTTTACAACACCCAGGACGAAGCGGCGGTTTTTATTGATGTTTTCAAAAAACTTATAAAGGTGTTGTAAGCTTTCGCTTAAAAGATTAAAATTGATTTTATCGTGTTTTGTTTTTTAGCTTTAATCATTTTTTCGGTTTTGGGAATTTTTAGCGCCTCGCATAGACAGCTGGCTAAAGAGGCGGCCAAATGTGTTTTTCGACGGTTGCGGTTAAAACCCTGTGAAGCCTCTTTTGATGCCAAGGTCAAAGCCAAATTAATAAGCAAGTTGATTTTAAAATCACCCAAAACAGCCCGGTTTATCAATCGTTATTTTGATATTATTTCCTTGGCTTTTTTTATCATGCTGATTTTAAGCGGTTTTTGGGTAAGCAGAAGTTTGTACAACTATTATATGTATGGCAACTGTAACGGGCCTGAATCATCCGGATTTTGTTTATTTGATCCAACCGGCCAAAACGCCAAAGTGTCGGGCGTGTCGGAAAATGCGGGCGAGTCATGCGATGTTAATCCGCCGTCGATAAAGGGCTTGACCATGAAGCCTTTGGATTTATCCGCCTACCCCACCCTAAACTCTCAAGCTGAAAAAGAAATTGTTTTTATCGGCTGTTATGCCTGCCCCTACACCCGAAAAGCTTACCCGGCGGTTAAAAAATTGGTTGAAAAATATAAACCTAGGTTTGTTTTTGTCCATTTTCCGGTCAAAGAAAAAACTGATTTTTTATCCTATTACACTGAATGTGTAAGACAGCAGGACGAACAAAAATTCTGGCGGTTAAATGATTGGCTGTTTGCTGCTGATGTTGAAAGGATAAGCGACGGCCAGCAAGTAGTCAATCAAATCGAGTCGCTGGGGGTTGATATGAAAAAATTCCGCGAGTGCGTTATGAGTGATAAAACCGCAGAAAAAGTAAGCCGGCAAAAAGACAAGGTAAAAGAAACCGGCTTGTACGGCACGCCGACGGTGTTTATCAACGGCAAACCGGTGGTTGGCCCCAAACCTTATCGGGTATACAAAAGAATGCTCAGATCAACAAAGAAAAATTAATTAAAAGCAACAAGGCTGTGGAGGTTTAAAAAATAGATTACCTGTAGAATTTGGGAGGTGTGGGCTTTTATCAATGCTATAATTTGAAATATAATGGTCCCTTTTGAACCAATACCTTTTGTAGATGAAAAAGAACAAGGGCAGCGATTTGTTAGGATAGATTGGTTATCGGCAAAAGGTTGGGCTTCCAGGTTTTTGAAGAGGAGAGTGCGACTGGAGGGAAGTTTAGTTGACGGTGAGATTGTTTTTGATTTGGGGCATAATGGGAGGAGGTTTGATGATTTTCCACGATCTTTTGAAGTTCCGGTGGATCCTGAATTGGGCATAGTTCCGGTTAGAGGATTTTTCATTAAATTAGCTGATGAAATAGAGAGTTATGTCGCACAAAAGATGGCTGGCTGGAATATGCCAAAACAGGTTAGTCAATGTTTTGAGGAAGCTCTTGATCTA
>JAADGY010000031.1 GCA_013152165.1 bacterium | reverse complement strand
GCAGAAAGGCTTTCCCCTGCCGGAGGGTTGAAAAGTTTTGTGGTCCTGCCAAAATTGATAGATTTGACCCTCGATTTCTTGGGGCTTAAAGTGTTTGTCCATGAGGTCATTATAGTATAGGTATAAAGTGAGAGGATAAAAAAGAGCCAGGGGGTAAAATTTTCAATGAAACCCCTGGATAATAAATCCTAAATTCTAATATCTAAGCTCCAAATAAACACTAAACACTAAATAACAAATTCTAACCAAACCAAAAGAACCTTGGGGGCAAAGTGCACAGTTAAAAGTTCAAATGAGTTTATCAAGTTTATAAAGTTTGTAAAGCAAATTAGTAAACCCGTAACCAGCTAACTGGTCGCTCGCCAACCCGCAAACTCGCAACTAGGCTTCCCCCGGGGTTGGGGATGCGGGGTTTTTAGATCCCGGATCTTTTGGGAAATTAGATCTGGGATCTAGAGTAGATGGGAGCACGGCCCGGAAAAACCACTCCGGGGGTGAAGGGGGATACAGGATAAGCTGGGTTTTAGGATGGGAATGGGTGACCGGTACATATAAATTTGATGTTTGTTTCCTCGTGTTATAATGCAGGTAGCGGGTGTTTTTCCTCGTGAGGGCAGGCGGTAAAAACACCCGCCTTTTTTATGGAGTGCGCAAGGCTTACTGCCGAATGAAAATCATGGTGTTGGCGGCTTGGTATTTGTGCCATAGGGAGGCTATTTGGAAAAAAAGAAACTGTCCGGCAAATAGAAGAACGAGGATGAGAAAGATGATAAAAAGAAATCGGCGGGGCGAGGTTTTGGCTGGCCTTTTTGCAGGTTTAGTTTTTGGCTCTGGTAGGTTTTGTTGAGTAGACATAGGACTAAAAAGTAAAAAGATCTAAATTAAACCAAGGTCGGAAAATTGGGGGAAACCTCTCCAATAAATACCCCAGGCTAGGGTGAAAATAATAGCAACTAGGTTAACGATTAGTAAAAAAAGACTCCAGGGTTTATGGGAGATTGACCATTTTCTAAGGCCGGCCCAAAGGATAACAGCGCCGGAGAAAATAATCATCAAAGGCAGAAAAGTTTTGGCGGCTTCACCTTCGATAAGGGCGACAGACCAGCCGATACCGGTTAAAAAACCAATAAAGGAGATGGTGGCAATGCCGCGCTTGCCCAGCTGAGATGATTTATACTGCATTTCAAGCATGACTCCCAGAATGCCCATGATAAAAATGGCGAAATAGGCCATGATATGGCCTAGGATTTCGTCAAGAAAATAAGCAATGCGCCAGGCGGGATCGTTAGGATTGTGGTTTAAGAAGTTGCCGATGGTGTCGGCGGTAAAATGGATGGCTTCTCCTATCCAGCCTACCCAAAGCGAGCTTAAAAACAAAGCTCTGATATAGGTGATTTTTTTGGATAATGGCAAGAGCGGGTCTTTGCCGACAAGCCTAAGGAATAAATAATAATACAAAAGCCACAGCGACAGTGAAACAAGCAGAGTGTTGACGATGCTGTAGTAGGGGATTGGCAAAGCAGGGTTAACCGGTTTTTTTAATGGGGGCAGGATGACCGCGACCATGGCCAAAACCGAAACCAGGAAAATAAGCGAGATGTGAATAACTTCATAATCGCGCCTTCGCCAAATAAAACGGATTAGCCGATTAACCATAGTTGTTTTTTGCTCTGCCTAAAAATTATTAAGAAATGATCGAAAAAGTCTTGGCGGCCGATGATGTTTATATTTAGCTTATCACTAAAGAGAGCTTTAAGAGTTATGGTGTGGTTTTTGATTTTGAGGTAGAGTTTATGCTCGTAAGCGATGCTGTCGCCGCCGGCGGTGGCGATGGAACGAGGAGTGCCCTTTTTAATGTTGATATTTAAAGCATTGGCGAACTGGCTGCTAAGGGCGGTGGTGAAGGCTCCACTGTCGATAAGACAAAAGGTGTTTATGAAGTCTTTGTTGGGGTGGCGGCTGAATGAAACGGGGATCATGGGTAAATAAGAACCGGACCAAAGCCGGTAGGGATATTTAGCAATGATCATAGTTGGATTTGACCCTTTTTAGGCGGGATGTAAAGAGCATAGGCGGTTTTTTGGCCTGGTTTTTTGGTTTTAATATAGGGGAGGATGTCTTGAAGGCTGCGGCCGGAGGCGATAACCTGATCGTCTTCGGTGACGGCTACCCACTTGCCTTGATATTTGTCCAGGTGGGAACGGATGCCTTTTTTGCGGATTGTCTTCATAAGTAATTGTAACTTGACAAGAAAAACCTCCACTCGGCCGGCCCTTTAACGGGCTGGTTAAGTGGAGGCTTTAGGAAGTGTTAGGCCTTCTTTAAAACAGGAAGACCTGATTTTTTGGTTTCAATAACTTGATAGCCAGCGGGCAGTTCCTCGATGGCGTATTGAGGGTTTTCGCTTTTAGCGAACCAGTAAATCCTCTGAACGCGACCGCCTTTCAAGGTGACTTCTCGGCTATGAAGGTAATAAGTAACACCGCGAGAGTTTGTGTAGCTGTAGGCCATAATCTAGATTCACCCCCTTTCTTTCTTGCCTGTTGATAAGGGAGAAACAGGCATTTTCTAATTCTTCCCTAATATATCTCTGTTTTCCTCCGTTGTCAAATTTTTTGCCCGCCCGCTTGGCAACCCCCAGGGTTGCCAAAAGTTACTTTCCAAAACGGCGGTGGCGGTTTTTGTATTCGTCGAGCAGGTTGTCAAGCTCTTCGGGTGTAAAATCTGGCCATAGGGTGGGGGTGAAGAAAAGTTCGGCGTATTCAATTTGCCAAAGAAGATAGCCCGAAAGCCGCTTTTCGCCGCCGGTTCGAATAATCATATCCGGGTCCGGCATTTTGTGAGTATCAAGGTATTTGGCTATGGTTTGGGCGATTTGTTTTCGGGTCTGCCAGTTTGATGTTTTGATCTGGTCTAGGATGTTGGGTTGATGCTGGTAAAGTTTGCCGATGGCTCGGATGATTTCATCCCGGCCGCCGTAGTTTAGGGCAAAGGTAACGGTTAGATCGGTAAAACCGGCGGTTTTTTTCAGGTAATAATTGGTGAGTTCGACGATGTCTTGGGGAAAAGCGGTGTAGTCACCGATAACATTAAGGCGGATTTTCTTTTGGATGAATTTTTTGCCCTGGTCTTTTAATCCATCCCGAAATATTTGCAAAAGGCCTTGGACTTCCTGGGGGTCGCGGCGCCAGTTTTCGGTGGAAAAGGCCCAGAGAGTCAAGTATGGGATACCCAGCTGGCGGGCACGGTCAATGATAGGTTCGATGGTGGTTTCGGCGGCGTAGCGGTGGCCGAAAAGCGCCTTTTTTTTGTTTTTTTGAGCCCAGCGGCGGTTGCCGTCCATGATGATAGCGATGTGTTTTGGCAAAGTCATGCTTTTGGTATTTTTATACTTTGATGATGGTTGTTTTACTTGTATCTTGGTCTAATAAAAGCCGGCGCAGACTGCCCTTGGTGACACCATCAGTGATATATGAGGTGATGCCAAGCTTGGCCAGTTCTAGGCTGGTTTTCACTTTATGAATCATGCCGCCGGTGATGTCTACTCCGGCTGAGCCGGTGATAGAAGCTTTGACCTGGTTGAAATTATCAGGAGTGATGACGGGTATTGTCTTGCCGTTGGCGTCATACACGCCTTCGGTGACTCCGCAATGGACGATGGTTGTTTGATAGGCTTGGCCGGTTAGTAGCTTGGCGGTTTCGGCTAAGACTTTTTCAGTGGAAAAAATGGTGGCGGTTAAGAATTTATCAAAGATAACGTCGCCGTAAACAACTGGCAAGACAGGCAGGTACAAAAGGTGGTTTAGGTTATTCCAAAAGGCCATTATTGGTTTTTTGTTTTCAGCAAACATAAATGAGTCCGGGTGCAGGGTAATGGCCGGAATATTTTGGTTAATAAACCTTTGGATGATGATTTGATTTAGGCGGGTGGCGGCTTCTTTGACTTGGGCCATACCCAAAACCTGGTTGGGGTTTTTAGGGTCAAGGCCGTTTTGAGTTTGGTGTTTGGCGGCGGCGGTGTGGCCGAAAGAGCCGGAGCCGTGGCCCAGGATGATTTTTAAACCGGCGTGGTTGAAAAGATAAGCGATTTCGTTGACGATGACATCAAGATTGCTTTCTTGCAGTGAAAAGGGCTTGTTTTTGTTAGTAATAAGCGAGCCGCCGATTTTGATGAGGACGATATGTTTATTGGTTTCCATTGGGCTTGGTCTTTAACTTTGTATCAGCTAACTGGTGCAGAGCCGCTAACGCAGGTGGCCTAACTGGATAGGATTTTCCATTAACTCGCACTTGGCCGGTTTGTAAAACTTCATTTATAGGAGCGGTGACGACATTTTTAACTGTTTGTCTGATCTGATTTAGGATGGCAGGTGGAACTTCTAAAACTAAAGGGGTGACTAAAAAACTAACCTCTTGACCCTTCCGTGTCTGGATTACTTCGTAAGAGTCTAAGAAGGTGAGATTATTATCAGAGTCATTACTGTGGTTGACTAAACCTTGTTGAACAGCTTTTTTTAAGATATTAGATAAATCTGGTTGCTCTTCCTTCATTTCTCTGGTAATTGTTTCTAATATAGTTTCTTTTGGTTTTCTTCCCCCGCTGATGCCGTTTAGGACATCACCACCCATTTCATTGATAGTTATTTTGTAATGTTTTTCTGTGACGGTTGCTTCTTCTGCTTTTGGGTTATTGTCCGGCCAGAGGATGACGTTGCCATCACTTACAACCATAAGAATAATTCCGATTCTATGATTTTCAGTTTCCAATTTTTTCCAGGGTGGAGATTTGGGTTCAAAGCGAGATAATATGATGTTAGTTTTTTCGGGGCTCATAGTTTTCCTTTGGTTATCATTAAACCTATTTTGTACTGCCAATGAAGCTGATGATACAATTTTACCAGGGAAGTGTAACCTTTTCGAGCGGCGATTAGGAAAGGCTGGGCTATGCCGGCCAGGTCAGCTCCCAAATAAATGGCTTTAGCGATGTGGAGCCCGTGGCGAATGCCGCCGGAGGCGATCAGGATTTTGTTCTTAGGCTTAAAAGCGCTGATTTGTTCAACCAAGTAAGGGGCCGGCCAGCCGAGTTGGTATAGCGGGTAGGCCCAATCGTCTTGGCGCCTTAGACTTTCGATTTTAGCCCAGTTGGTGCCGCTTTTGCCGGCGACGTCGATGCCGTAGACGCCGGCTTGATAAAGTTTTTGAGCACTGTCTGGGTCGATGCCGAAGCCGACTTCTTTGACAATAACAGGGACTGAAAGATGTTTGACTAGGTATTTAATTTTTTTGAGGAGGCCGGTGAAGTTTGTATCACCTTCCGGCTGGATGAGCTCTTGAAGAGGATTAAGGTGAAGGATTAAGGCGTCGGCTCGGAGGGCGTTAACACAGCGTTTGGCTTGATCGATCCCCCAGCCGTAGTTTAGTTGGACGGCGCCGAAGTTGGCCAGCAGGCAGGCTTTGGGGGCCAAACGGCGAAGCTGTTTAACTTGTTTGTCTAAGCCCCGCTCGATCATAATCCGCTGGCTGCCTATGCCAAAGGCGATTTCTTTTTCTTCAGCTAATTGGACGAGTAAGTGGTTGAGTTTGTTGATTTCAGGTTGGGTTGACAAAATCATTGATGAGATAATTAGGGGCATTGAGAGTTTTTTGTTTAGAAAGTTGACCGATGTATCCAGGTTGCGCCAATCAACCTCCGGCAGGGCGGTGTAGGGCAGTTGTACCTGGTCCCAAAAATTAAAATCATCCTGGGTTTTGCGGCTAAGGGCAAGTTTGATATGGTCAAGTTTTCTTTTTTGCGTCATTTATCCCTCCTTTTTGGCAACCCCGGGGGTTGCCAAAAATAGCTTGGGCCAGTAGATAATGGGGTGGCGGCTGTCGTATCGCCGGCCGCGGCGCAGGATGATTTTAACCCGGGCGCCTATTTTGACAGCATTTGGCGGTGTTTCCGAAGCAAAGGGCAGAGTCAAGAACAGCAAGTAGTTTTTGGCGTTAATGCTTATCTTGAATTTGGCCACACCTATGACTTTTTCCATACGGATGATTTTATCTTCCCTATCCCATGATTCTAAAAAATGACTAAAGCTTATTATTTGGCCTTTTAGGAAAAGCATTGGTTTATTTATTGGTTTGGTTTGGCCACAGCCGTGTGAACAAAAAGCCTGCGGCGGCCAGAAGGCGGCAAGGCAGGCAGGACAAAGGCTGAGGCGGTTGAAGTTTTTATGCCAACGATGGTTACCGGCTGGTGTAGTGTTCATAAAAGTTAAAGGTTTGTTTGCCAAAGGGAAAGATAAACAGTGCCTCCGGAGCCGCCGACGTTGTGAGTTAAGCCTATCCGGGGGGCGGCTATCTGTCTGGGGCCGGCTTGGCCGGTGAGTTGAAGATAGATTTCAGCCACCTGCTTTACCCCGGTGGCCCCGATTGGATGGCCGCAGGCTTTCAAGCCGCCGGAGGTGTTGATAAAGGGCCTATTTTTCGGCGGTTTATGGTGGGTGAAGTAATGCTGGTAAAAACTGTTAAGGTCTTTTTGTTTGATAAGGCCAAGATCAGTGACTGCCATAGCTTCGGCTATGGTGAAGCAGTCATGGACCTCGGCGATGTCAATATCACCCGGAGTTATACCGGATTGGTTAAAGAGCAGATCAGCCGCTTTTTTGGCGGCGGGCAGGCCGTTAAGTTTCGGGTTATGGTGGGGCGAGGTTGGGCCGGAGGTTAGAACTTGGTTTATGAGCTTAATTGATTTTTGATGGGGTTTTGAAGCCAGCCAAAGACCGGCGGCGCCGTCGGTTATGGGTGAGCAGTCAAACAGTTTGAGAGGGTGAGCGACTGGGGTTGAGCTTTGGTATGTTTGATATGTTAAGGGAGCGGAAAATTGGGCTTTTGGGTTTGACAGGGCATGACGGTGATTTTTGGCGCCGATGTAAAAAAGAGTTTTGGGCTTGATTAGTTTTTGATTTAGCCAATGGTTGGCGTAAAGGGCGTAGGTGGCTGGAAAGGGAATAAAAAAGGCCGGTTCGGTACAGGCATAGCCGGCGGTGGAGAGGGTTTGGGCGATCTTGTCGGTTGGGTGATCGGTCATTTTTTCGGCGCCGATGACTAAGACGTTGTTAAAGCGGCCGGTTTGGATGAGACTAGCGCCGGTGAAGACAGCCGAGCCGCCGGAGGCGCAGGCCGATTCTACCCTAATAGCCGGAATGGACAAGCCCAATCGATGGGCGATGACGGCGCCGAGTTGAGATTGGTGGTCAAGGGTTTGGGCCAGCATGTTGCCGATTACTAAAGCCTCGATTTTTTTAAGATCAAGGCCTTGCTGGATCAAATCGTTGACCAGCTGTTCAGCTAGGTTAAAGATGTCTTGACCAAAATGTTCGCCGAATTTGGTGTAGGAGGCAAGATTTATATAGACAGTCATAATTTTTTGAGGATAAGAGCCAAACTGCCGGCGCCGGAGCCGAAGCTTAAAACAAGCAGGTTTTGGCCGCTTTTTAATTTTTTGGCTTTTAGAACGGTTTGGATCATAACCGAAGCGGTGTAGGGATTGCCGTGTTTATCCACCCACAATGGATCGATCTGGGCGCGGGTAAAGTTTAGTTTTTTGGCTAACCGCAAGGGAAATTTTAGGTTGGGGGCATGGATGGCGACCTTGGCAAAGTCTGATGATTTTAAGTTGAGGGATGTAGTCAGGCTGGTAAAGACTGTTTCCAGGTGGTGAAAGTAGGCTGGCTGGCCGGTAAAGCGGCCGGCATGATATGGGTAGGGGGAGTTTTGAAACCGCCAGAAATCAGGGGTGTCGGTGGTGTAGGCGCAGGCGGCGGATAGCTTAAGACAGCTTTTAGTTTTGTGGGGGGATAAAAGCCAGGCAGAGGCGCCGGCGGCGGCGATGAACTCTAGAATATCGCCAGGCTTTGCTTGGGCGGTGTCGGAGCCGATAGCCAAGGCGGTTTGGCGGTGAGCCTGGACAAAATTAGCGGCGGCGATGACGGCCTCGAGGCCGGCGCGGCAAGCGAACTCTAGATCGGCCCCAAAAAGATTTGGGGATAGGTTAAGGAAGTTAGACAGCAGAGTTATAGTTGATTTAACGGCGTACGGCGGGCTTTCGGAACCAAAATAACAGGCCATGATTTGAGTTGATTGGTTTTTAACAAGCGGCCAAGCGGCTTGGACGGCTAGAGTAAGGCTGTCTTGATCGGCGGCCGGAATGGTTTTTTTTATTATCCCCAAGGAAGCGCCGGGGTTGATGGTGCCGGGATAAGCCTGCTGGCCGGCGATGTCTTGGGTGGATAAGGTTAATGGCGGGGCAAAGAAGCTGGCTTGAGCCAGATAAACCTGGTTGAATTTTATGATGTGAGTCATTTTGTAGAGCCGGTAAATTTTTTATGGGAGCAGGCCAGTTTGTTTTCAGCCAAGGCTGATAATAAAGACAGCTCGGCGCCTAGGGCGGCGGCGGCGACCAAAACGGCCAGGACCGATGATCGGCGGCCCTTATAGCTTGAGTCAAGTCCGGCCAAGATAAGTCGGATAGCTTCCTGCTGGGTAGGCAAGCCGGTGCCGCCGCCGACGGTACCCAAGTTTAGGCTGGGGAAAAAGATATGAGCGTAAATGCCTTGCGGGTGGGGTTCGGCGATGAAGAAGGTGTGGGCGTTTTCGGCTACATGAGCGATGTCTTGGCCGGTGGCCAGATAGAAGGCGGCCAATGTGTTGGCCACATGGGCGTTAAAGGTTAAACTGCCGGAAACAACGGTGCCGTAGATGATTTTGGTTTGGTAGATTTTGAGCAGTTTTTCGGGGGTGGTTTTAAGAGTGTCAGTGATGGTTTTTTTGGGAATGATGGCTTCTATCCAAACTTGATGACCCCGGCCAAAGAAAAAGTTGGCAAAGGAGAATTTTTTGTCGGCGCAGAAATTACCGGATAAGCTAAGAAGTTGAAGGTCGAGTTTGTCTTGGATGGTTTGGCTTAAGACCTCGGTAGCGTATGTGACCATGTTCATGCCCATAGCCTCATCAGTGTCAAAGCGGAAACGGATAAAGACATATTTACCTAAAATTTGAGTTTGGATTTTAATTAGTTTGATGTGCCGGCTGACCTTGGCGGCCTGTTTTTGAAGAGCGGGAAAAAGCTGGTTTTTGATTTGATCAACGGCTTGGTGGGCATGGTTTAGGCCATCGGCCAGAAACAAAGGCCCGCGAGTCATACCGGTATATTTGGTGTGCCAGTTTAGCCGGGTTGATTGGCGCAGAGCTTTAAGGCCGCGGTTGATGCTGGCGACCAAGGCGGCTTCGGTAGCGGCCAGGGGAACGATAAAGGTGCCCAAACCGGGCAGGCTGATGGGGCCGGCCACACCCAGGGGGATTTGAGCGGCTCCGATCATGTTTTCGATGTTTTTACCCTGCCAGCTTTTGTCCAGGATGGTTTGGTTTATGTATTTTGGCTTAAACGGCAGGGGAGGCTGGTGGGGATTATTTAAAACCATAAGCAAAGGATTTGTTTGAATAAATAAGCTAGGCCAAAGGTAAAAAACAAGAAAAACAAAGAGGAGGCAAAGGATTTTTTAGGGATAAGCCTAAACCATAGGTAAAGGAAGATAATTTGAAGAAGGCCGAAAAAGATAGTTAAGGTAAGAAAGGTTAAATTAATAACAAAAGACCAGGTGAAGTTAAACCAGATGGATCTAACTAAAAGCCAAAAAGCCGGGATAAGGGTAAGGAAACTGGCGGAGAATAACAACCTGGCTTGGTTGGGAATGAAAAGGGCGATAGCTAAAAGGATGATGAAAACGAAGCCGACAACCCAGGCGATTTGAGTAAAGACGGCAAGCCGGGGAATAAGGCCGATGGATTGGGGGTGTTTGATGATTTGGGCCAGCCATAAAAGAAAAAGAGTGGTAAAAAGGCCGGCGGTGTAGGTGGCAAAAGATGATTTTTGAACAAGGCGGATAACGGTCAAAAAGGGATGGGACCAAAGGCCCAAGGCAATAGCTCCCAGGTTGTAAAAGCCCCTAAGGCCGGTTCTGGCGAGTGTAGACGGGGTTATGGTGATGGTTTTTTTTAGGACCGGCATAAAGGTTTGGCAAAGTAATTAATCCAGTCAAGGTGCAGGTATTTATTAATGAGAATGAAAGCAACAGCCAGGCCAAAGGATAAAAACAGAAGCTTGGTTCCGGTGTTTAAACCAAAGGTATAAATAAACCAAGACTCCAGAAAATTAGCTGGTTTAAGAGGTTGTGGTTGGCTCATTCACTTATATAGTCTGGCTTAAAAGCTAAAATCATTCGTTTTTTAAAGGCGGTGGTTTGTGGGGTGGGTTTGGTTTATAATAAAGCCAATGAATGAAAGAGAAGAGAAGCTGATTTTTGGGCTGATGGTGGTTGGCTTAATGTTAATGGGGGTGTATGTGGTGCTGAAGTTAAAAATGGTTAAGAGGCCGGCGGTGTTTGTCCAAAGAGTGGCCGGTTCATGCCAGGTGTCAAGCTGTGGGGATTGCGATGTGAATGAGGATGGGGTGTTTAACTACAAAGACAGTTTAGCCTTAAAAGAGGCGCTGAGGGTTGGCGGGTGCGGCAACTTTGAGGAGAGTTGGAATTGGTGTTCAAGCAACTGTTCGAAACCGGTTCAGAGAAAACCGGCAGAGTATGCTTGCGTGTCCAAGGTTTTTGGTGACAGCGGTTGTAGGGTAGAGAAATGGCGGTTTACGTTTGAGTCGAACACGGATAAGACAAAGGGATGTGGTGAGTGGGCGGCAAAGCCGGGACAGTATGTAAAGATAAGGTGCCGGAAAAGCGGTTCCTAGGGACGGGAAATAAGTTAAAAGTGCAAAGTTCAAAGTTAAAAGTTGAACCCTGAACCAGACTCCGACTTTGCGTCGGAGACGGTTCAGGGTTGCCCCGAACTAAGACTTCGTTCTAGTTCGGGGCAAAACCACTCCCGGAACGCGGGGAGAAGTAAAAAGTAATAGGTAAGAAGGAATAAGAAAGATAAAAAAATCCGGGAACGAAAAAAAGGGGGAGTAATCTTTCCAGATTTTCGATCCTGGATCGGTCACGGGTGACGATCCAGGATCGTGAGTGGGAGAGGGCAGCTATTCCAAAAGAACACACTTAAGGGAGTGTTATTAAATTCACTCCCTTAAGTGGAGTAGGTAGGAGCACAACCTGAGGTTTCGGGAACGGAAGATGGGTGAAAATGAGCTAGATGGTAAGAGATGGTGATAGTAACCTTACCAAGGTTGTCAGGGATGCCAACCTTAAGAGGTTGGGAATGTCTGACAACCTTGGTAACATCACAAACCCCTTCTCTTATCGTCTAGCTCATTTTCAACCGCATCGTACTTTTCCCTCTCCCTCTCATAGGCCCTCTCCGAC
>JAADGY010000032.1 GCA_013152165.1 bacterium | reverse complement strand
AGCTGGTTTTGAAAAAGGATGAAGAGGTGGATCGAGTGGTGGTGATGAAAAGGTGGAAGTGAAGAAATCTCAAAACTTAGATGTCAAATCTCAAAACTACTCGCCTCGCGAAGCGAGGCGAGTTTGGAGCTTAGAATTTAGGGTTTATTTCGGATTCTTGAAAGATTTAACATTTAAGATGCAGATTTGAGATTTGACATCTAAGTTTTGAGATTTTTTCACTTCCACCTTTTCATCACCACCACTCGATCCACCTCTTCATCCTTTTTCAAAACCAGCTTGTCAACCGCCTCCCATTCCTTCACTCCCATCTCTTGCAGGAATGGCTCTATCCCCGCTATTTTTTCAAACGTTTGGCTATGTTCTTTAGTTTTGTAATGCATTGGGATAATAATCCGCGGCTCTATCTGTTCCACCAGCTTCACCACATCAGACAACTCCAGGGTGAAAAAACCGCCCACCGGCACAAACAAGACATCAACCTCACCCAACTCCTCGATTATCCCATTCTCCAAAACGTGGCCCAAATCACCCACATGCACCGCCGAGATCCCATCCACCTTCATCGAGTAAAGTGTATTAACTCCCCTTTCCGCTCCCTTGTTTTTATCATGATATGTTTTGAAACCGCGCACCTTGACTCCTAGCACTTCATATTCGCCGGGGCCGTTAATCACTACAAAATCGCCTTTGACCCCATCTACATAACTATGGTCAAAATGATTGTGGCTGACAAGCACAACATCAGCTTCCACTTTTTTCATAGCAAAACCAACCTCCGGCGAGAAAGGATCAATAACAAGCTTGGCTTGCTTGCTTCTTATGTAAAACCCAGCATGGCCCAAATATCTTATCTCTACCATATTAGTTTTATTTTACACCAAAACAAACCCAAACGCCATCAACCCCGGGTTCTTTTTAGGCCAATGCACTCTTTCCACTCACGATCCCGGATCAAAAAAACTAGCACCCAACCTTTTCCTCAGGCGATATTCAAGTTTTAGTCATTCGGATTTTCCGCCTAAGGCGGGCGAGTTTCGATATTCGATATTCGGATTCTTCCTCACGGTTGGAAATTTTGTTGCGGGGCCGGGAGTCGAACCCGGTCTGCGAGATTATGAGCCTCGCGTGCTGCCGTACACTACCCCGCTGTTTCGCTTAATTCTACCCTTAGATTATACCAAACCAACCAAACCAGTTGGAACATGCCCCAACCTTGGGATTTTCTTTTTGGTTTTCCTACCTTCCCCCTCCCGATCCAGGATCGAAAAACAGCTAGCACCCAACCTTTTCCTCAGGCGATATTCGAGTTTCGTGCTTCGAGATTTTCCACCTAAGGTGATTAGCTTTTCCGCCGTAGTGTCAACGAAGGCGGGTAGTTTTGACATTTAACATGTAGATCTAAGATTTGAGATTTGAGATTTTTTATCTTCTTACTTCTTACTTATTCTCACCTCTCACTTATTATCCCCACTTTCGACAACGGCCAGTATCTTAACCACGCCTTTCCTATAATGTTCTGAAACGGCACCGGCCCCCACTCACGCGAATCACTACTATGGTCCCGATTATCACCCATCACCACATAATTATTAGGCGGAACAACTTTTTCAACCCCTTCAGCCAAATAATAGCTTGACTTCGTCCTTGTACCCTCTGGCAGATACGGTTCTTTTAACAGCTCGCCATTGATATACACTCGGCCGTCTTTTACCATAACCCTTTCCCCAGGCAATCCTATAATCCGTTTAATATAATCCCTATCTTCTCTTGGGGGAGCCCGAAAAACAATCACATCGCCCCTCTCCGGCGGATGAATCCGATAAGATATCTTATTAGTCAAAATCAGCTCCCCATTATGGAAATTCGGCTCCATCGACCTGCCCAAAATCCGATGCGGCTGCCACAAAAACAAATAAACTAACAAAAAAATAACCGCCGCTAAAACTACGGTTTCAAAAAAATCTAAAATAAAAATACCAACTGCTTTCAATATTTTACTTATCACTGTTTAATATTAAGACTAACCCCCCAAACTGTCAAATAATCACCTTCCTTGATACTGCTGGTTATTGGCATAGCCCAAGACTTTACCACCATAAACCAACTCCGCCAGCCTCAATCTCTCTTCTAAATCCAACGATAAATACTCCACATCCCTCAACCAATGATGGTTAGTCCTATAAGAAGGCGGCGTATAGTATTTCTCTATGTCCTCTAAGCTTGTTATTCCTTTATCAAAATATCTTTTTTTCAAACCAAATCCAACCGCATCAATCGCCTCGCTCCACGAACGAAAAGCGATCACCCGGCCGCCGGTCACCCCCCACCCAAACGGATTATATGAAAACCGTCCCCTATAGTACGGCACTCTTTTACCATATGAGGATTCCTTACCGGCTATAGCCGGCAGTAAAGACCAAGGCAAACCATATTTATCAGCTACCTTTATAAAAACCATCTCATAACCGGCCAGCGGCGATTTTTTCTGCCTTAAAAACTCACCCAGAACTCTTGTCCTTTTGTCGTTAATCTGTACCTGCCAATTGCTTATCTCTTCATCCCGCAGACTGTAAAAAGCCGCCTGAGCCCGGCCCAGCCGGACCACCAAGCTCCACCACAGCAAAACCATGATTATAGGAATATACATATAGACCAAATACTGGTGTCGGGCGGGGGTAAAATGCTTCATATGCTTTGGGAAGTGTCATTATACTACAGGTCTTCACATTGTCAATACTATAGGATTATCTTTCCAACAAATTCGTTTGAGGCAAAACAACTACTAACTTTAATTTTTCGGCTAAATAGGCCAAAAGCAAATCATCTTCTAAGCCAACCTGGTCTCTTTTAATCATACCGCCGGCCGCCTCGTATATATCCACCCCGGCCAGAGCTACATCTTTGACTTGATTCTCTAAATTAACAACTTGGTATACTCCTTTATCATCATCAACCTTGCTAACATTGCCTCTAAAGTAACTTACCTTCCCCCATTCCAGATCCTTAACAATAAGCAGTTTAATCAATTGGTTTCTTTCCTCAACCGGCTCAAAAATAGCGATCGCCGGCCGGCCGACAAACTTATCCTCCAACTTAGTCAAACTCACTCGGCGGCCATTGTCATCAAATGCGTACAGTTTCGTCAACGGCTTAACCCGTAAAGCCATCTCGCCGCCGGCCGTTGTTTTTATCCTAACCTCATCCTCTTTAACCTCGGTCAATACTCCGGATAAGCCCTTGGCTGTTTTCGGATACTTCTGACTGCTGACAACTCCATTTATCCTTACCGTCTTGCCTATGGCTAAATTATCCTTAACCACAGACGCCTCGATCAGGTTGGCTCCCGACTCCAACTTAACCGGAACCGTCATCGACCCGCCATCAGCCACTTTATAAAATATCTTGTTATTAACCCTCATCAAAACTCCGCTCCCAGAAGCAACCCTTAACTTAATATCTACTTTTTTGGTTTTTATTAAGAAAAACGGCTCAGGCTTAACCACCTCTAACTTAAACTCCTTTTTTTTACTGCCTGTCACCTTGACCACCTTCTCTATTTCCGTCGGTGAAGCTTGAATTATCTGATCCACTTTTTCATTCGGCCGCTGCTGCCACCAATTCATCACTCGCCCCATCTGGCGCACCCCTAAAAATCCGCCCAAACCCAAAAGCAAGCCTATTAAAATCGCGCCTATAACTTCCTTATTCATCTTATTGCTCCAACCAAGTTGATAACTCTTTAGTAATATCCTCTAAATTACCCTCTAATACTTCCTCTAGGTTATACCACGATTTGTTAATCCTGTGATCAGTTATCCGATTCTGGGGAAAGTTATAAGTTCTGATCTTCTCTGACCTTGAAGCCTTGCCAATCGCTTTCTTCCGCTGGCTGTCTATCTGCTCCCGCCTTTTTTCTTCCTCTATCTGCCATAATTTCCCTCTTAAAAACTCCATCGCTATCATTCTATTTTGCAGTTGGCTCCTTTCTCTTTGGCAGACAACCACTATCCCTGTCGGCTTATGAATTAAACGAACCGCGGTACTCACTTTATTAACATTCTGCCCCCCATGTCCGCCGGATCTGAAAAACTGCCATTCTAAATCCTCGTCTCGTATCACCACTTTGCTTTTAGGCACTTCCGGAATAACCGCTACGCTGGCGGTCGAGGTGTGGACTCTGCCCTGGGACTCGGTTTTTGGAACCCGTTGAACTCGATGCACCCCAGCCTCATACTTGAACACATCGTAGACGCCTTCCCCTGATATCTCCAACATATTCTCTTCAGCCCTAACCACCTTAAAGCCTAGTTTTTCGGCATATCTCTGATACATGCGCAACAGCTCGCCTGCCCAAATTTTTGCCTCATCTCCCCCTACCCCAGACCTAACCTCCAAGCTTATTTTCTTAATTCTTACCTTAGATCCGCTTTTATCCGCTTCCTTCAATTGTTGAACATATTCTTTTTCCAATTCTTTAATTCTTGTCTTGGCTAAAGCCGCTTCATCCCCAGCCAGCTCACTTAAATCATCCTCTTCCTTCATTAGCTCCTGCGCTTCTTTCAGCTTCGCTTGCCACTTGGCTATCTTATTAGCCAGCTTAAAAGCTTCTTGATATTTTTTAACAAACTGGCCGGCCTCCTCCAACTCCTCCGCCGACCTTTTATCCGCCTCGGCCAGCACTTTCAGAAAACTCGTATACTGATTAATCAGTTGATTTGGATCTAACATAAAACCATTCACCTAATCTGCTAAACTGTTAAGCCTTGCTGACTTGTTCTTTGAGTTTGGCCACCGCTTCTTTATATGAAGAAAGCACCTGCTTCTTTTGCCGTTTCTTTTTAGTCGTTTTTGTTAACTTGGCCGCCAACTTAACTCTTCTTCTAAATTTATCAACCTTGCCCATCGTATCAATCAGCTTCATCTCGCCTGTGAAAAACGGATGGCACTGCGAACAGATGTCTACCCGCATCTCGGGCACTGTTGCACCTGTGTTAAAGGTGTGGCCGCAGGCACAGACTACCTTGGCCTGAGGATAATATTTCGGGTGAATACCTTGTTTCATAGCTGTATTATTGTACCAAACTTATCCAAATTAATCAGCTTTCCTCTTTGCCTGCCGGTCCCTTTCCTTGATTACCTCTATCTTCCGCTTAACCGCTTTTGATAAATTCATCTCTGGAATGCGTGAAGCTAACACCAATAACGTAATCAGGGCATCACTGAACTCATCCTCTAAATCTTCTATCTTAAAGCCATCCAGCTTGTCCTGTCTTTGCAGCCCCAAGTAGCGCAAAATTTCATTGTACAGCTCCCCCACCTCTTCGCCTAACTTAACCGTTCTAGACAAAATCTGAACCTCGTTTTTGCCAAACGGCAAACGAGTTTTCAAAAACCGCCTATCCCGCTCCTCAATAAATCCCAGCAATTGTTTAATTGTTTCTGCATCTATGGCCATGAACAAGAAATTATAACACTTTAACACTACCCATCCAAAAACCCCCGCCCTCACTGGATATTTTGGCAACCCCGGGGGTTGCCCAGGCGGCAACCCCCGGGGTTGCCAATCGCCCCGTTGGCTGGTTTGCTAGTTATGGGTTTGCGGGTTATCTTATTTGTGATCTTGATAAACTCATATCAACTTTGCACTCTGAACTTTGAACTTATATAATAGGTCCATATGATCGCTAACTTCCTCAACTCCTCATCTTTTTCCTTCCCCTACACAAACTTTACCTTTCCCGGCCAGCACACCGAAGAAAAGATTCTTTTTGTTACCCGTGAATCGCCCAAAATGCTCTACCTGCGCATACTCGGCACTTTCTTTGCTGTTTTGATCCTGTTTCTTTCAGGCCTATATGCTATAGAACTTATCAACTCTTTTATTTCCCTGCCAGTTTATCTTTCATCTCAACTCATTCTTTTTCTGACACTATTCTCGATCGGCGTTTTTATCATCGCCGCCTGGTGGTTTTTCACTATCTGGAAAAAATCAATTTTCATCATCACTACCAGGCGGTTAACCAAAATCATCTACACTTCTCCCTGGAATAAATACCATCTTTCCTTAAACCTTGACAAGATCGTTGATGGCGGTGCTTATAAAAAAGGCCTGCTCCAACCTTTGCTTGGCCTTGGCTATTTTGTCGCCCGCTCCTCGGCCGGCAACATTAAAAACTTTAAAATCGTCAACATCGAC
Source organism: bacterium (assembly GCA_013152165.1). GTDB lineage: Bacteria > Patescibacteriota > Microgenomatia > JAADGY01 > JAADGY01 > JAADGY01. Next base: position 5,153 of record JAADGY010000032.1, on the reverse strand, counting down.
TTTGCCGAAGATCTCCACAACTACGTCACCAAACTTCTTTTCACCTTTAACACCAACAAACAGCAGCTAGACAGCTTCAGGCCGTTTATCCCCTACATGAAAGGTGAAGACCGCCGCCGCTTCGCCCCGGAATATTATAAGACCAAAAAACCTGAAACTCCTCAAGTCTAACTTAGTTCGTTTTGAGTTTGGCTGGTTTGCTAGTTAGCTGGTTACTGGTTATCTTGATTTGCTTTACAAACGTTACGAACTTTATGAACTTGATAAACTCATTTTAATTTTTAATTTTGAACTGCAACTTTTAACTTTTAACTTTGAACTTTTAACTAGTATCGGCTTTCTTCCAACTTCGCTTTCAGCTTTTTGATCTGGCCTTCCCGCCATACCTCCAAATCAACCACTTCGCCCACTTTCCTTTTCTGAATAAGCTTAACCAAGCCGCCGGTCTTTTCCTTAACCGACTCCCCGTCGATCTTGATAATAATATCGCCTACCTTGATTCCAGCCTTATCCGCCGGCGATCCCTCGATCACATCCACCACATAAGCGCCCTCCGGCACCTCGTTTAAAATCGCCAGCCTCTGGCTAATCATCTTGTACTTTACCCCCAAATACGGCCTGGAAAAGCGGCCGGTCCTTTCAAAGTTGCTCAACACTTCCTTTACTACATTAATCGGGATGGCAAAGCCTATGTTTTGGGCCCCTTGGGCCACCGCCACATTCACCCCAATAACCTGCCCAGCTGAATTAAGCAGCGGGCCGCCTGAATTGCCCGGGTTAATCGCCGCATCGGTTTGTATTACATTATCCAATCTTTCTGAAAAAGCTCCCATTCCATCACCTGCCACAATGCCTCGGCCCAAGCCTGATATCACCCCCACCGTTACCGTATTTCTAAACTCGCCCAAGGCGGTCCCGATAGCAATCGCCATCTGGCCCAACTGCAAATTATCGGAATTGCCAAGCTCTAAAGGCTTCAGCCCCGTCGCTTTAATCTTTAAAATAGCCAGGTCGACGCTTGGATCCCGATAAATTTTTTCAACCATATATTTCTTATTGTCATTTGTGATAACCTTGTACTCTGCCTTTGGGTCCATGACTACATGTTTGTTTGTAATCACCAAGCCATCGGCAGAAACTATAAAGCCGGAACCTATATCCTGCTCTATCTTCTTTTTCCTAGTCTGGCCCTGCGGCCTTTGGGGAAACAACCCGAACGGATCAAACAAGTCAGCAAATGGATCAAACACCACCGTCGTCTTTTTTATCCCAACCGTCACCACCGACGGCGATACTTTTTTGACCACATTAATAACCACTGACTCCTGATAAACCACTTTTTGAGTTTCCACCTTTGGTTTTGTTTTTAAACCAACCTGGCTCTCTTGCTCTAAGCCCAGTTTGCTAAACCAACCTTTTACCCTGCCCCACCCTTGGCTGTTTGACACTTCTCTTACATTAGCCGCCGCAATCACCAGAAACAAGGCCACCAATACCAAAAACTTCTTCATATGCCTCCTTAAGTTTTAATCTTAACTCTAATATATATATTAACTCTCAACTCGCCAAATTTCAAATAAACCTGGTGCTTGCCTTGGCTGGTGATCGGCCTTTCCAGCATTACCAACTTTTTGTCCACTCCTAAAGCCTCGGCCACATCCCGCTTCGTCACTGCCTGATGCAGCTTGCCGCTTTCTAAACTGCCCGGCCTTTCAAACTCAACCGTTTGGCCTTCTAACTTTTTCTTTAATTTTTGATACCTAGCCGCCTCCGACTTCCGCTTGTTAGCCTGCGCCTGCCTTTGCTGTTCCCACCTTTTCAGATTAGCTTGGCTTGCCGGCACCGCCAAACCTTGCGGGATTAGATAATTGACCGCGTAACCATCCTTTACTTTCTTTACTTCGCCTGTTTCAACGAGGATTACTTTCATAAAATTTATTCATATAATAATCGTACTTGGACAAAACCTCGACCGCCTTGTTGACAAAGGCCTCATCCATTTGATCATAGTTCAACTTCATCATCTCCTCGACAGACTTAAACGCCTTGACCTGCGGCTCAATTCCTTTTTTGTGGACCCATTCACCATCAGGAGTCAGCCACTTAGCCACCGTTATATGCAAACCGGCTCCGCCGTCTACATCCTTAGCCTGCTGGACCGTCCCTTTGCCAAAAGTCGTCATTCCAACAATCACCGCCCGCTTCCTATCCCGCAAAGCTCCAGCTACAATCTCGGAGGCCGATGCACTGCCCTTGTTTACCAAAACCACCAGCGGTTGATTAATCAACCTGCCCTGCCGGTTGACTCTTAAACTTTTTCGGGTGCCGCTCAAACCCTCTTCAACCACCACCACTCCCCGGTCCAAAAACTCCGAGGCCACAAACACCGCCCCATTTAAATATCCGCCTGGATTATTGCGCAGGTCTAAAATTATCCCCTCGAACCTGCCGCCTTCTTCATTCTGCTTAAACAAAATCTTATCCACCGCCTGCCGCCACTGGCTCTCTGTTAAATCGCCAAACCTCATCAGCTTTAAATGGGCATACACTTTGCCGTCGACCTTGACAAACTTCACCTTAACACTTGGCACCGTTATTGTATCCCTGATTATCTCCACCGTTATCGGTTGGGGTTGGCCGGCCCTTAACAAGCTGAGCTTGACCTTTGTCCCCTTCGGTCCGCGTATCTTCTCGACCGCCTCCGGCAGGGACATTTTTAATGATTCCTCGTCATTAATCGCTAAAATAAAATCGCCGGCCTTAACCCCAGCCCTATCCGCCGGCGTATCATCCAACGGCGCAATCACCGCCAGCTTTTCATCTATATAGCCAAGCTGCATCCCCACTCCCTCGAACTGGCCTCTTAAATCCGCCTTGCTTTCTTTGTTGGCCTTGGCCGGCAGAAACGAAGTGTACGGATCGCCCAAAGAAGCCACCATTCCCTTAATCGCCCCTTCTATCATCTTTTTGTGATCTATTTTGTCTTTGAACAGAAAACTTTTTTCCACCTCGTCCCAAACCCGCCAGAACAATCCCATATCTACATCACTTGGCTTATTAACCCTTGAAACATTGGCCATCGGCGACGGCCGGGAACCCAAATCATAAGTTGTTAAACTCAAATTGGGATAATAACTAACCGCCACAATCCCTGACACAGCCCCGATAAGAAAAATAACAATTGCCTGAATTTTTTTAAGACTCATCGATTCAATTATAGATATTAAAAGACATAGACTTTTTATAACTCAAAGGTCTAATTGTCAACCGCCAATTAACCTCTGTTGCCTACTTTATAACTTTACCACACCGCTAAACCCGGCTCAACAACCAAACAAAAGGCACAGCAAGCCCGGCTCAAGCTAATCAGCCCGCCTTGTGCTCTTTGATTATTCTGTACCCATCCTGGCGGTCCCTTACCTTGTAGCCTAGCTTGGCTATTTCATCCCTTAATTCATCGGCTTTTTCAAACCGGCCAGATTGCTTTAACCGCCACCTTTCCTGGGCCAATGCCTTTACTTTGCCAGGAATCCGCACCTGCTCCTTAGCCTTTTCTTTTAATGATAAACCCAGCACTTCATCCCACCCCAAAATTAACCCCGCCTTCTCCTCTGGCTTTAAATCTCCTGCCTTTGCCGCCTCCCAAACCAAACTCACAACCTCCGGCATCAACAGATCATTGCTTATAAGCTCTGTAAACTTTTTGTTATATCCGCTCTCGGCTCGAAAAACCAGCTTTGACCCCTGGCTTATCACCTCGGCCACCAAATCAACCAGCCGCCAATAAGCCTTGTCAGCCGCTTCCAAGCCGTCCCACGTAAAATTAAACGGCCGCCGGTAATGGGAGGTTAGATATAAATACCTTAAAACCAGCGGATCATACCCTTTATCCACAATGTCATCCAAGCGATAATAATTTCCCTTTGATTTGCTCATCTTCTCTCCTTCGGAAAGCACAAACTCAAAATGCACCCAATAATTAGCAAACGGCTTGCCGGTGGCCGCCTCGCTTTGAGCAATTTCATTAGTGTGATGGACGTTAATATGGTCCACCCCGCCGGTATGGATATCAAGCGTCTCACCTAAGTACTTCATACTCATAGCTGAACATTCAATATGCCAGCCGGGAAAGCCAACGCCCCATGGCGAATTCCACTCCATCTGCCTTTTTTTGTCCTTAGGAGAAAACTTCCATAAAGCAAAATCCGTCGGATGCTTTTTGCCCGGCACCATCTCGACCCTCGCTCCAGCCCTTAACTTTTTTAAATCAACCGTAGCCAGCTTGCCGTAATCGGCCAGTTTTGATGTGTCAAAATAAATGCCATCCCCCTCAATCACATACGTGAACCCTTTGCGCTCCAAAGTTTTTACCAACTCAATCATTTCCTTAATATGATCAGTGGCTTTAACCACCCGCCACGGCCGCTTTATGTTTAATGAATCCAGGCTCCACCAAAAATGCTTTGTATATTTTTCAGCGATCTGCCAAGCTGACAAACCTTCTTTCTTGGCCTTTTTTTCCAATTTATCCTCGCCTGTATCAGCATCAGAAACCAAATGGCCAACATCGGTGATGTTCATCACTTGGAACACTTCATAGCCCAACCAGGTTAAACTTCGCTTTAAGATATCAGTGTTTACATACGTTCGCGCATGTCCGATATGGGTATAATCATAAACCGTTGGACCGCACGAATACATCTTCACCTTGCCTGCCTCGATCGGCTGAAACTCCTCGACCTTCCTAGTCATGGTGTTGTAAATAAAAAACCTATTAGCCATAAACCATTCTACCAAATCAAGTTAAACCACCCTATCCTACTCCATCCCCGGATCATCACTCATAACGATCCAGGGTAAAAAAGGTCAGAATCATCTTCTGATAACTAATCATTCGAGACTCGGTTTTGTCTTCCGCCGCAGTGCCAACCGAGGCGGTTAGCTTTGACATTTAACATGTAGATCTAAGATTTGAGATTTGAGATTTGAGTTTTGACATTAAAGAATTGCTTAGAGCTTCGAATTTAGGATTTGCCCTGCACCAGAATAAATACAGTTCGGAGCAACCCTGAACCGTCCCCGACGCAAAGTCGGAGTCTGGTTCAGGGTTTAACTTTTAACTTTGCACTTTGAACTTTGAACTTACTTCCTAC
>JAADGY010000040.1 GCA_013152165.1 bacterium | reverse complement strand
TGGTGCACCAAAAAGAAAAGAGATATTTAAAACAGGTTAAGGGATTGGTTGATGATTTGGTTGTGGTTGAGTATCCGATGTCAAAGGGCGTAATGGCAGTTTTAAGCCGTTTTTATCTATGGCCTTTTTATCCGTGGGAGTATTTATTCGTTGAAGATAGCCGGATAAAGAACAAATTATTAAAATTTGCTGAAAAAATTTCACCAGATTTGGTTTATATCAAGCGGTTAAGAACCCTGGCCTTTAGCCAAGAGCTGGTCGATCTTTACCCTGCCCTTTTGGACACTACTGATGCTATGAGCTTGTTTTATAAAGGCTGCCAAAAGATGGTTTCAGGCAAAGATAAAATCATAGGCTGGCATGAACATTTAACTTATAAAAGGTTGGAGAAAACGATTGGGCGGCGGTATCCGGATTTAAGATGGATAACTTGTAGTCAAAGAGATAAGAATTACTTAAGAAAGCAGGCCGGGATTAAGAAGATATGGGTTTGGCCGAATGTAGTTGAGGTTTCTGACAACCCCGGACCGTTATCTCTGAGCTCTCGGGATGATAATTCCAGATCGTCATGGCAAGTGGTGTTTTCAGGCCTGATGGATAAGGCTATAAATTATGTGCCGGCTTTGGAGATTGTTGACAAGGTATGGCCGGCGGTGAGGCAGAAATTTCCCAAAAGCTCTCTTTTGATTGTCGGCCCCAAGCCGGTTAAGCAGTTGGCAAAAAAAGACGGCTTAAACGGGGTCAAAATAGTTGGTTTTGTGAAGGATTTAAGGAGTATTTTAAAACAAGCGGATGTTTATGTGGCCTGGGGCAAAACGATAGCCGGCAGTCGGAACAAGATATTGCAAGCTTTGGCGGCCGGTCTGCCGGTGGTGGCTGGCAGGGATAGCGTCAGGGGCCTTGAGAACTGGACCGGAGCGGTTGAGGTGGCGAGTAGCCCAGAAGAGGTGGCCAATGGCTTGATCAAAGTGATGGAGGATAATAAGTTAAGACAAAAGCTTAAAAGAGCAGGCAGAGAGTGGGTAAGCAAAAAATACAGTTTAGCTAAGTTAATTGAAATAATGGCTGATGATTTAAAATTAAAGCAAGCGGCTTATGGAGATTAAAGAAAATATATTAGCCAGAGCATTATTTGTTTTGGATGGAGCGGTGATTTCTGCCAGCTTATGGCTGGCTTATTTTGTAAGGCAGAGGTTTTTGGCGGTATGGTATGATCCGATCCAGCCATGGTGGGTTTATGTGTGGCTGATGCTTGGAGCTTGGCTGATGTTTGGCCTGATTGGCCGGCTAAAGAGCCTTTATGATTGGCGGGAAGTGTTTAATGTCAACCAGAGTGGGTATCTGTGGCGGGTGTGGGAGAGTGTGTTTATATTCGGCCTGCTGATTATGAGCGGCAGTTATTTAGTCAAGTATGATTTTTCCAGGATAGTGGTAGTGGTTTGGTGGATTTTGGTTTTGTTGATTTTGCCGGCGGTTAGGTTGTGGCTTAACGGCTGGTTAAAGAAAAGGTTTGAGTATAAAATGCTGGTGGTGGGAAAGAATAAATTGGGCCGGAGGTTTATTAGAGGCTTGTTGACTGATTTTATCTTCCCGATTCAGGTTGATAGCGTAGATAATCTGCCGGCGGCGTTTAAAGGAGAGTATGATGAAATAGTTGTGCTTAATCCTGGCCTGGGGCGGGAGGACGTGTTTGATTGGTTAAAGCAAAAGAGTCAAGAATTAAACAGGGTGAGTTTAGTTTTGGATGTTTGGATGTTTTTCCGAAGATTTTTAACGACCCCCAGCTTCATTTAAATTACGGCAGTTTGCCCAGATTAAGCTTTAAGCGGCCAGGTTGGGTTTATAAGATTGTTAAGCGGGGTATTGATTGGGTGATAGCAATGCTTTTTATTATTCTTTTTAGTCCGTTGATACTGGTGATAAGTGTGTTTATATGGATTAAAACTAAGCGGCGGCCGATTATTAAATTAAGGCGAGTGGGGTACGGCGGCCGGGAGTTTGGTATGTATAAGTTTATGACGATGAGAGGAAAGGTGCGGGAGGCTAAGTCGCCGCGGGGAATCGATGATCCGCGGATATACAGCTGGGGAAAGTGGTTGAGGCGGATGAGCTTGGATGAGCTGCCCCAGCTTATCAATGTCCTCAAGGGCGAGATGAGTTTAGTTGGTCCAAGACCGGAGATGCCCGGCGAGGTGGCAAAATACAGAGCTTGGCAGAGGATGCGTTTGGATGTAAAGCCTGGGCTGACTGGCTTATGGCAGATATTGGGACGGAAGGATTTGCCGTTGAGCCAAAATCTGCAGTATGATTTATATTATGTGGCCAGCCGGAGTTTATGGTTTGATTTGTGGATTTTGATTAGAACGCCATGGGTAGTGTTGATGGGAAAAGGGGCGTACTAAATATAGGTAAAGCCTAAGTTTTAAGGACCGGCGTGTGGGAGGTTAGCCTCGGTTGATTACTTATCTAAATCTAGAAGTTCGGTTAGTTCTTCTACTTTAGAGTCGGCGGCGGTCGGCGAATCTTGAGGCTGAGCTTCCTCTTGGGCGGGAGGAGCTGCCTCGGCGCCCTCTGGAACGACCTTTAAGAAGATTTTTTTATCCTCTTGGGCGGCTTTGACCTGAAGCAGGCGGCGGATAGCGTTTATGGTTCTACCCTGCTTGCCAATAAGAAAGCCGATTTTAGATGGATGGACAGAGAGTGTAAAGTTTATTGAATCCGACTCGTCTTGTTCGGCGAGTGAAAAATTGTCGGCTCCGATGAGGTTTTCGACTAAAAAAGTAAGAAGTTGAGAGATAGAGTTTGAGTTGGTCATGATGTTTTTATTTTGAAATGTTTAAATAACTTAGTAATACCTGGACTAAGGGTGGCTCCTTGGGCGAGCCATTTGTTTAATTTTTGAGTGTCGAGCTTGAAGTTGCCTTCGGTCAAGATCGGATCGTAATGACCGAGTTTATCGGTGAACTTGCCGGTGGCTTTGGATCTTTTTTCGGCGACAACGATGTGGTAAAAGGGTCGGTTGCGGCGCCCAGCCCGTCTTAACTTTATAGTCAGCATGGCGCTATTCTAACACAAGGGCGTAATAATTGACAACTGTAGTAAGTCAAGTTATGCTATATCTAAATGAGGGTAATGAAAAGGACAAGTAAGTTAGGTATGGGCAAGCTGGCAGGACAGGCTTTGATTATTGGTTTGTTGTTTGTGGTAGTGGTGTCGACCTTAGTGCTGGCTCTGATATCAAGGAGCTTGAAAGACGTTAAAGTTTCGACTGAAACGAAAGAGGAGTTGAGGGCTTTTTCGGCGGCCGAGGCTGGTTTGGAAAATGTTTTGAATAATCCGCAAGCGTATATATTAGATGGAGTAACAAAGGTGATTGATAATGTTAGTGTCGAGGTGACGACCCAGGAAGCTCAATGGAGCGATACGGTTGCTTTTACTTTTCCTGATGAGATAGCCCAAGATGAGATAAGACAGTTTTTTTTAACTAAGTTTGATGACAGTACGGGCAGTTTTGATGAAGCCAATTATTATGACGGCGGGTCGGTAGATATCCTGTGG
>JAADGY010000071.1 GCA_013152165.1 bacterium | reverse complement strand
CAGATAGACGGCCTGTTCTGTCAAAACGCCGGCGTACTTGGCAAAAACAGCCGGAAAAATAACTCCCTCTAAACTGCCGGTGTCATCTTCCAATGTAATGGTGGCCATCTGCTGATGGGTGGATTTGGTGGTTAGGGTTTTGATTTTGGCGGCCTCAGCGGCGATGACAACTCTAAAGTTATCGCGGGCTTCCTGCACTTTTTGCTTGATTTCGGTAACGGTGGTCGAGTATTTTTTGTGAATTCTTTTCAAGATGTTGGAGTGGGGATGGCCGGAAAAATAAAAGCCAAAAACATCTTTCTCAAACTCTAAAATCTTAGGATGGGGGTATTCAGGAAACTCTTTGATGTTTAGTTTTATGGTTTGCTGAAACTGATCGCCAAACAAAGACACTTGCGTGGTCGATTGGGAGTGGCTTTTGGATGATAATTTATAGATTTCATCAAAATTTTCCAGCAAGGTGGCTCGGTTGGCGAAGGTGTCAAAAACGCCGGCTTTGATCAAGCTTTCCAAAACCCGCTTGTTGACTACTCTGGAATTAATCCGGCGGATGAAGTCGATGATGTTTAGAAACGGCCCATTTTGATGCCTTTGCTGAATAATTTCATCGATGGCCGCCTGGCCGACGTTTTTAATCGCCTGCAGGCCAAAACGGATAACTTCTTTGCCGTCAGGAGCGACTTCGATAGCAAAATGGGCATAGGATTTGTTTATATCCGGCGGCAATATTTGAATGTCCATTTTTTTAGCTTCACTGATGGCGGCGGCCAGCTTTTCGTCATTATCGGAAAAGGCGGTTAATAAAGGGGCCATGAACTCAACCGGGTAATGGGCTTTCATGTAAGCGATTTGATAGGCGATAAGGGCGTAAGAGGCGGCGTGGGCTTTGTTGAAGCCATAACCGGTAAAGGGTTCGATGATTTTAAAAAGCTCTTGGGCTTTTTTGCGGGTCATGCCTTTTTTGATACAGCCGTTGATGAATTTTTCTTTTTGCTTTTTCATCTCGGCCGGAATTTTTTTACCGATGGCTTTTCGGAATTTATCGGCGTCCAGCCAGTTGTAGCCGGCCAAAACGATGGCGGTTAAAAGAACATCGTCTTGATAGGTAATAATTCCGTATGAATTTTTAAGAATGTCTTTTAGGCGGGGATCAAAATACTTGACTAAATCAGGCTGGTGCCGCCTTCTGATAAACTCCGGAATCGAGTTCATCGGGCCAGGACGATATAAAGCAACCATGGCCATGATGTCAAAGATTGATTGGGGCTGAAGCTGTTTTAAATAATGAGTCATGCCCGGACTTGAAAGTTGAAAAACCCCCATAGTTTTACCTTGGGTCAAAAGCTCAAGGGTGTGTTTGTCTTTTAGGGAAATTGTGTTTATATCAAAATTCGGGTCGCGCCTTTTTCTGACCAGCTTGATAGCCTCTCCTAGAATTGACAGGTTGGTGACGCCCAATAAATCAAACTTGATCAAGCCAACCGCTTCGGCGGCGTGCATTTCATATTGAGTAATGATGCTCTGGCCGGCCGGGTCATATTGGATCGGGGTAAAATCGGTTATTTCGCTGGGGGCAACAACAACAGCGGCGGCGTGAACCGAAATGTGCCTGACATGGCCTTCGATTTGCTGGGCCAGATCTAGGATTTCTTTGGCGTCGGGGTTGGTTTCATACTCATTTTTTAAGGCTGAAGAGATTTCCAAAGCTTGTTTGATGGTGATCTGAAAACCTTGGGAACCGAAAGGAACCATCTTAGCTATTTTGTCAGGGACGGCATAGGGATAGCCCAAAACCCGGCCGATGTCGCGAATAGCGGCTCGGGCCAACATGCGGCCAAAGGTACAGATTTGGGCTTCCTTATCCTTGCCGTATTTTTTGATTAAGTAGTTAATAATCTTATCCCTTTCAACATCGGCTACATCCAGGTCGATATCCGGCGGCAGCGGCCGGTACGGGTTCAAAAAACGCTCGAAAGGCAGTTGAAACTCCAAAGGGTCGATAGAGGAGATGCCAAGGCAGTAGCTGACCAACGAGCCGGCGGCGGAACCTCTGGTGTTGGTGACGATGTTGTTTCTTTTAGCAAACAAAACCATGTCTTGGACGATAAGAAAATAGGCAGAATAGCCTTTGGTATCGATGATGTCCAGCTCATAATTTAATCGGTCAACTACCTTTTTGGGAACCGGCTGGCCGTAAAGTTTTTCAGCGGTTTGAAAGACTTTTTCTTTTAGGACTTGGCCGGCGGTCTTGCCGGCGGGCAGTTCGAACTTGGGGAAAAACCACTTGCCTAGGGTAATTTCAATATCAACCTGGTCAGCGATTTTGGCGGTGTTATGGACGGCCTCGGGCAGATCAGGAAAGTCATTGAGCATCTCTTCTTCGGTTTTGAAGTAATAATCAGGGTTGTCAACCATGCGCAGGCGGTTAACTTCGTCGATTTTGCGGCCGGTTTGGATGCAAATTAGGGCGTCTTGAACCCTGGCTTGATCTTTTTGTAAATAATGAACATCGTTGGTGGCGACTAGCGGGACGCCGTACTGTTTGGCCAGGTCAAGCAAGCCGGCCTCAACCACCTGCTCCCTTTTGTGGGATTCGATTAAACGCTGGTGGATAAGGCTGTTGGCTGGAAAGCCGGCGGCGGCTTTATCATTGTGATGGCGCTGGAGCTCTATGTAAAAATCGTCTTTAAATATATCCAAAAAACGCTCCAGGACTTTTTGGCTTTGTTGAAAATCCTGCTTAGCCAGCAGATTGCTTAAAAGGCTGGATCCACAGCCTGATAAGGCGATGATGCCCTGGCTGTATTTAGCCAAAACCTCAAAATCCAGGCGGGGTTTGTAGTAAAATCCCTCCAGGTAGCCAAGGCTGACAAGCTTCATTAGGTTTTTGTAGCCTTGGTAGTTTTTGGCCAACAAGGTAAGGTGGAAGCTTTTTTTCTGAGCCTTATCATCGCGCGAAGTGGCGGTCATGTAAATTTCGGAGCCGATGATGGGCTTAATGCCTTCATTTTTGGCCTGCTGATAAAGTTCGATGGCGCCGTACATATTGCCGTGGTCGGTCAAGGCGACCGCCGGCATACCCAACTTTTTAGCCTGTTGAATTATTTCTGAAATCCTGGGCAGTCCATCCAGCAATGAGTACTCACTGTGAACATGTAGATGGATAAAAGACATAGATGTTGTCAATTTAAATGATTATATAATCAAACAAAAGCCAGGGGGCTGATAAGCAAAGCTTTGGCCAGGTTAGTTTTATTATATCAACAGTTCTTTTTTGCCAAGACAGGTTGGGATTGAGAATGGTTTTGGCCATTTAGGTTAATGAGTTTGAAGATGTTTTTAGTTTTGTTAATCTGTCTTTTATCATTTTGATGACTTTAGGGGCGTCAACGTTGCCGATTTTATAGCGCAGGCGGCCTAAAAGAAAATAAAGGGCCTGCTGTTTGCCGGCTAAGAAATCCTCCACTGCTTGGGGGTTGTCTTTGATAATCTGGTCAATCGTTTGGGTCAAAAGCTTGCTGTCATCAACGACGTGTTGGCCGGCCAAAAAATCTTGGACCAGCTGGCTGGCAGGCTTTAGGTAATAGCGGCTTTTGTTTTTTAGTAAAAAATGGCCCAGCTTCTTTCTGTCGATTTGCTTTTTGATAATCTGCTCTTCCAGCTTGCGCCACCAGGACAGGTGGTCAAAATGAGTGAAAAGAATCTTGACGACTGATTCCGGCCAGCCTTTGTTTATCCATTCTTGAAGCAGCTGGTTAGCCGGAGTTAGGTTTTTGGTTTCTTCCAGCCAACTTTTAGGCAAATGTATCGGGGGGATGTCCGGCTCCAATAAGTATTTATAATCGTGGGCTTCTTCTTTTTGCCTTTGGGGAAAGGTTCTTTTCAGCTTGGGGTCATAACCTCGGGTTTGCTGGGGTATGGCTTTGGATTTTTCTAAAAGTTTTATTTGCCTTTTGATTTCATAATCTATAGCTTCGGCGGTGAATTTAAAGGAGTTTATGTTTTTTAACTCGACTTTATAATCAGGCAGTTTAGCGTCTGAAGCCTTTTTGACCGAGACGTTGGCTTCCAGGCGCATTGAGCCTTTTTCCATGTCGCAGTCAGAAACCTGATGGAAACGAAGCAGCTTTTGAAGGGTTTTTAAGAAAACGACGGCTTGGCGGGCAGATGAAAAGGCCGGTTCGGTAACGATCTCGACCAAGGGCACACCAGATCGGTTAAAATCAACCAGGGATAATTTTTGGCCGTTTACTATTTGGTGTTTTAGCTTGGCGGTGTCTTCTTCTTGGTGGACCCGGCGGATCGGATATTTGATGTCTTCAATCTGCAAATAACCGTTGTAACCTAAGGGTTTTATGTATTGGGTCAGTTGATAGCCTTTGGGCAAATCGGGGTAAAAATAATGCTTTCTTTCAAATGATGAGGCCGGGTTAATTTGACAATTTAGCAATCTGGCAATAACCAGGGTTTTATAAAGAGCCAGCTTATTAGGATAAGGCATGGCGCCGGGCAGGCCCAAACAAACCGGGCAGACGTTTTGGTTTGGCTTAGCTTGAAAATGGCTAGCTAAACAGTGGCAGAACATTTTAGCCTTGGTGTTTAGCTCAACATGGATCTCTAAGCCGATAACTGGTTGATATTTAATTTTGGTCATGGCAGGTTGGGATAATTAAGATAAGGTTTTATGCTTTGTTGCCAGGCTAGGATTAAACCGGCAAGCAAGCCCTCGCTGAAATGGGGGCCGACTAACTGGAGGCTGACAGGAAGGCCTTGGGAGTCAAAACCGGTCGGAAAACTAATGCCGGGGACGCCGGCCAGGCTGGGGGGGATGGTAAAGATGTCGTTTAAATACATTTGAAGCGGGTCTTGGCTTTTTTCGCCCAGGTCAAAGGCGGTAGTGGGGGTGGCCGGCAGCAAGAGGGCGTCGACTTTTTTAAAAGCCTGGATAAAATCTTGGTAAATCAAGCGCCTAACTTTCAAGGCCTTTAAATAGTAGGCGTCATAGTAGCCGGAAGCTAGGGCAAAGTTGCCCAATAAAATACGCCTTATAGCTTCGTGGCCGAACTGATCTCTGGATCGGCCGTAGCGCAGGCCGTCGTAGCGGGCTAAGTTTGAACTGGCCTCAGCCGGGGCTAGGATGTAATAAACAGCTAAACCGTAATCAAAATGAGGCATGTTAATTTCAACAAACTCGATGTTGAAATTATTGGTGTAAAAATCCTTGACCTTGTGAAAATGGCTTATGATGTCGGGTTGAACATTTTCATCCAGGAAGCCGGGGATATAGCCGATTTTTTTGGCTTTAAGGCGGCTGGCCGGGTATATTTTGGTTGGTTTTTGATCTGGATAAACGGTGGCGTCTTTTTGATCGGGGCCTTTGACTTGGTTAAACAGCCAAACAATGTCTTTTATGTCTCGGCCTATTAGGCCGACGGTGTCTAAGGACGAAGAAAAAGCAATAGCCCCATAGCGAGAAATCGAGCCGTAGGTGGGTTTAAAGCCGATAAGGCCGCAAAAAGCGGCTGGCTGTCGGATCGAGCCGCCGGTGTCTTCGGCAATGTCAAAAGCTGACAAGCCCATAGCCACGGAAGCGGCCGAGCCGCCGGATGAGCCGCCGGGGACCTTATTAGTGTCGTATGGATTTTTGCTGGAGTAAAAATCAGAATTTTCAGTAGAGGCGCCAAACCCCCAAGCATCAGAGTTGGTTTTAGCGGTTAGGGTGCCGCCTAAGCGGCTTAACCGCTGATGGATTGTGCTGTCATAGTTAGGAACAAAATCTTGGAGGATTTTTGACGAGGCGGTGGTTTTGATGCCCTTGGTGATAAAGATATCTTTCATGGAAAAAGGCCAGCCTAAAAGCGGCTTGTTGGATTTGACAGCAGCTTGGAGTTTTTTGTTTATTTCGGCCGGGGGCAAAATGGTTATGTAGCTTTGGGTTTTGGTTTGGGCTTGATGCATATAGTCAACCAAACTGCGGCTGAACTCGGACAGGTCAAACTGGTTTGATTTAACGGCCTTTTGCCAGTTGGCAAAGGATTGGGTTAAGTGTCGAATGTCTTTAATCTTCATTGTCTTTATCGATTATCCGATTAACGATTAAATAACCATCTTTTTGATTGGCAAATTTTATCGGTGTTTGACTGCTTGGATCGGGTTGATCGTCATGCCCGATGTCTTCAAGCGGATAAGGCCTATGGAAAGGCTTGACCGAACTGGTATCCAACTTATTTAGCTTGTTTATGTAGCCTAGAATTGTGTTAAGGTCTTTTTTAAGCTTTTGCTTTTGGACCAAAGATAAACGCGATGCCGGAATCCTGGCTAAATTAAACAGATAATTAAGCAGATTATCATCGATTTTTATCATGACAATAATATAGCATACTTTAAAATCTCAAATGTCAAAACTTAAATGTCAAATCTACATGTCAAATGTCAAACCTGTCTAAAATCCGAATATCGAATATCGCCCGCCAGAGGCGGGTCCGCCGGGGCGGAAAACAAATCCGAATGACTAAATGACAAAAACACTACTCCTGAGAGTGGGGGTACAGTCTACAGTTTCCATCCTCGGATGGTTGATATTTCCTAACAATCCTTAAGGTGTAACCCGAGGTTTGTTAGGTATATATCCTTAAGAGGTTGGAAACCGGGAGAGTAAAAACCCCAATCCAACAACCGTTCCCGGAACGTGATGAAGAAAACTCAAATCTCAAAACTCAAATGTCAAATCTTAAACTATCCAGTTCCGGGAACGACAGGGATGGCATTCAACCAAAAAGAACCCCGGGGGTTGCCCGAAGGCTTTGCGGAGGGCTTCCCCCGGGGTTAAAGGGAAAAGCAACTAACCTAAAAAACCACTCCCGGAGTGTGATAGTGCCATCTCTGTTGGTTTTTTTGCTTATCGGGGAAGATAAATCTTTGTTTTGGTTTGTTTTTTTGTTTCTTTTCGTTTCCTCTGTTTCTTAACCTTTCCGAGGTCGGATTTCTCTATCCGACCTCGGGAATTTTAGGAGTGGAGAGTGGGGATTGGTTTTGTGAGTGGGGAGGTTCGAGGGGTGAGAGAGGGGAGCAAACACTACACCACTATATAGTGGTGTAGTAAAAGTTGGTTCGGGGGCTTAGAGATTAAGGAAGAGAAAATAAGACAGCTTAAAACACTGGAGTTTTAGGAAAAGTAAGACTTAACTTTTAAGCAGAACTTGTTTTGGCGGGAATTTTATCACCTGGCCAACCTCAATTAGGCTGGGAGTTTTTATATTGTTGTATTTGGCTACTTTTACATATAAATATGGGTTGTTATAAAATCTTTTAGACAGCCACCACAACATGTCACCCTTTTTAACTATGTAGGTTGCTTCATTGGTGTTTTGGGCTGTTTTGGTTATAGCTGTGGGGGCAGGGTTTTGGACTTGGGCGGTTTTGGTGATTTCAGGCAAAATCAATTTTTGGCCGGTGTATAAAAGGTCAGGGTTGGTTAACTTGTTTGCTTTGGCGATTTCAACCCATTTAAAGCCGTCTTGATAATGCTGCTTAGCGATTTTCCATAGATAGTCTCCAGGTTTGACGACATAATAACCAGGAGTTGGTTGGGATGCGGGAGTTGGTTCAGGAGTGATTTGAACTTGAATCGTGGAGCCATTTGTTTTTGCTGGAGTAATTTTTTGCCAAACAACGTAGCCGCCTAAAGCGACAAGGACAACAAGTGTGGCAAGCCCCAAACCAAAACTCAACCAATCTTCATTGTTTTTCAAGAATTTGACGATTGTGCTAATGTTTTTTTCGGCTTTTTTCATTTCAAATTGATTATATAACAAAAAAGCAAAAGCACAACTTTAAAGATCAAGAGCTTAACAAGACGGGGTTGATAGATTCAAAAGGGTTATTTTTTCAGCCACTTTTTAAGTTTTTCGATCGACCAAGTATTGATGATATCATCAGGGCCGGCCCATCCGCGCCGAGCATTCCAAACGCCAAATTTCATCCAGTCCATGTCTTTATCGGCGTGGGCATCGGTGCCGATCGTCATTTTCACACCAGTTTTTACAGCCAATCTAACCAGATCATCAGGCAGGTCAAGCCTGTAAGGCGAGGCATTTATCTCGATGGCTTGACTGCGCTTTTTGATTACTTTAAATATCTTGGGCCAGTCAGCTTCAAAACCTTTTCTTTTGTTTAATATTCTGCCGGTCGGGTGGGCTAAAATTTTGACCTTAGGATAAGCAAGGGCTTTGATGATTCTATCTGTCATCGCTGAAGAGCTCATGTCAAAACGGGAATGAACCGCGACGATAATAAAATCAAACAAATCAAGCAGGTTTTTTTCTATAGCCAAACTGCCATCGGGGTTGATGTCCACTTCCAAGGATTTAAACAGGCAGAAATCAAACTGCTGGCTAACTTTATCGATTAAGCGGTTGCGCTTTTTAAAAAGGCCAGCTTTTTGATCAGAAGCCAAGGCCTTTTTAGGGTTGTGATCGGTGACAGCCAAAAAATGATATTTTAGGTTTTTAGCTTTGATTACTAGATCTTTTAGTCCCGACCGGCCCAAATCGTGGCTAGTAGATATATCAAAATCAGAGTGAATGTGGAAATCGCCCAAAACATCATTTTTATCGATTAATTGGGGGAGCTTAAAACGTTCGGCCAGTTCTATTTCACCTTTATTTTCACGAAGTTCAGGCGGTATCCACTGCAACCCTAAGAACTTATAAAAATCAACTTCGTTATCGAAATGGTGAAGTTTCTTAGTTCGAAGGTCTTTAATGCCATGCTCTGAAACCGAGTAGCCTTTTTCTAAAGCTCTTTCTCTTAAGGCGATGTTGTGGAATTTGGAGCCGGTTAGATGTTGAAGCAGACTGCCGAATTTAAAAGCAGGCGATGTAACCAGGTCGATTCGATAACCGTTGGTCAAAACTATGCGGGCTTTGTTTGATCCGGCGGTTTCGTATTCCTTAAAAAAAGGATATTTTGAACAAAGTTTGACAACTTGGTCTGGTTTGTTGGTTTTGGCGGCGATGTCTATATCGCCGACGGTAGGCAGCCGCCGCCTTAAACTGCCTAAAACCACAGCTTCCTTGATCAGATCTTGATGCTGTTGAAGAAATGATATGAAAGGTTCGGCGACTTCAAGGGCTTCAGATAAAAGAAAGCGCTTCGGGCTGATGTCGGCTAAATATTCGGCAGCTAGTTTGGCCAATCGCTCTTGTGATTTAGCCTTGAATCCAGCTATTTGTTGAATTTTGGCCTGCTTAGCTAAACTTATTAGGGTTTTGATGATTTTTTCTTCGGATTTTTTAGGGAATTTGAAATGTTTGGTAAGCTTATCAGCGGTTTTGGCTCCAATACCGGGAACTTTGATCAGGATAAAAACAGCTGGGTGGATATCGCCAAGAAGGCGGTTAAAGTGTTTGGATTGGCCGGTGCGAAACAGTTCGTCTAAATGTTTTTTGATATGCTGGCCAACATTGGGAATTTCGTCTAATCGATTTTGTTGCCATAGATAAGTAATCGGAGTGGTTAGGTGCTCGATCTCATCAGCGGCGTTGTTGTAAGCAACTATTTTGAAATAAGGGCCGTTTTTGATGGTATAGGCGGCGGCGATGGCCCGTAAAAGCCAAGCTATCTGTTGGTTATCAACGTTTTTAGGGTCAATTTTAAATGGCATATCTGATAATTAATTTTAGCAAACAACTATCTATCGGGTGGAAATTAAGTTAGAAGTGATGAGGGAGCAAGAATAACTAATAAGTGATAGGTGATAAGTAATAAGATAAAAAATCACAAATCTTATCTTGCACCAGCGCGGAGCATAAGTTCAGGGTTGCCCAGCATTGTATGCTGGGCAAAAGCCATCCCAAGAAAGAATACACACACCGCATCTTAACTTGATTGCATGGATTTAATATAATCAATAGAGGAGTTGAAAATAAAAGGGCGCGTAGTGTAGCCTGGCTTAACACACTTCCCTGTCAAGGAAGAGATCGCCGGTTCAAATCCGGTCGCGCCCGCCAAATCTGCAGAGATTATGTAAAATGTGTAAAATCAAAGTGTGAGGCGAAATAAAACAACCTACTCCAGATTAAGGGCCAAAAGAGAAAAGGAAATTAAAAAAAGGCTTTTTATCCTGGTAATTTTAGTAAGCAGTCTTTTTTCTTTTGTTATCTTATATGGTCTAAATTATTTCCCTTCCTGGGTCGAGCTGATTACCGGGCTGGTAAATAAGAACATGAATGCGCCGGCGGTCCAGGAAGAGTTGGTTTTACCGCCCCAGATTGATTCATTGGGCGAGTATGTCAACACCTCAAAACCAGAAATAAGCGGGTCGGCGATGGCTGGCAAGGTGGTGCGGGTGTTTTTAGACGGCAATTTATTAGAAGAGACCCTAGCGGATAAAGACGGCCGGTTTAGTTTTACGGTTTCTAAACCAATAGCCGACGGGACTCATAAACTAACCGCCCTTATAGTCTCCGGCCAAAAAGAAAGCGACCTATCATGGCCGATAACTTTTGTGGTGGACACAACTGACCCGGAGTTGGTGATTGAATCGCCGGTCGAGGACAAGGAAGTTTCGGTAAAGCTGGAAACCGAACCTTTTATATTAGTAAGCGGCCAAAGCGAATCCGGTGTCAAGGTGGTGGTCAACGACAGGCTGGCCAGGGTCAAGATCGACGGCAGTTTCCAAGTTAAGGTGCCGGTAGAAAAAGAAGGGGATTTTCAAATAAAGGCAGTGGCCACCGATAAATCCGGCAACTCAACCGAGGTTGCTTTTAACGTCAAAGTGGTGAAAGCAGAAGAATAAAGCTGCTGTTGGTTTTCTTTTAAAAACCTTGCCCTTATTTTTCATATTCCCGGCTTAGCTTTTTCTGTTTCATCCCTCCGGCTATCAAAAAGAAAACCAAGATGGCAAAAGGATAAAAAAAGCTAGCGTGAAATTCGGAATGAAACAGCCAAAAAGCAAACATCAGTTTAATGGTTTCAAACCTTAAAACATGCCACAAAGAAATTAAAAACAAAAGCCAAAAGACAAAGCCTACCAAGCCGGAAGTGGTTAAGAGAGTAAAAACAAAAGACGAGTACCAGCCCTGGCTGTGAGACTTGGGGTTGGACAACAAAAACTTGGTTTTATACAGCTTGATGTTATTAAATCCAATCCCCCAAAGTGGATGGTTGGCAAACAGCTGGCTGGCCTGCTTGTACTCGGCCAAGCGGGCATTGACGGTGCTCAAGCGCCAGATTTTAACGCCTTCCCCATGAACTCGATAGCCGATAAACAGCAGGCTGACGATCAGGACAAGGCTCGTGAAAATCATTATGAAAAAGTGGGTTAGTTTTGGTTTGGGCTTGGATTTAAACAAATAATAAACAAACCAGATGGCTAAAATTAAGTATAAACTTCTCGAAAAGGTTAAAAAAAGAGCCAGCAAACTCAGGCCGATTAAGATATGTTTAAAGGCGGGCTTTATTGACGAGTTAAAGTAGTAAATGAAATAAAAAAACAAGACTAGACCGTAAAGGTTGGGGTTAAGAAAGGAGCCAAACAATCGATAAGCGTGGGGGTCCCAGCCTTCAGGATTGTAATAGTTAATGGTGGGAAAAAAAACATACTGCGAAAGACCAATAGCCAAAAAGCTGATCCCCAGCCAGTTTAGGCTGCGGGCAGGCGCCGGATAATAA
>JAADGY010000091.1 GCA_013152165.1 bacterium | reverse complement strand
TGTGCCAGTAGCCTCTGGTAGTGTTGTACCACGGGTGGCGGTCGCCGCTGACGCCCCATTCAGTAATAAAAACCGGAGTCTTTAGATTGGCAGCCGCCAGGATCTGCTTGATGTTTTTGACCTCCCGCACGAATTTAGCTGGATTGGTGTGATAAGCATGAAAGGACAAAAAATCAAGCCGCAGCTTTTTTTTCCGAGTAAATTTAACAAATTTTTTGATTTGTTTGTAGTCAGCATGGCTTAAGGCCGGCCCGCCGATTAAAAAGGGCTTTAAATTCGAATCGGCCGGCAAAGCTTGAATGGTTTGGGAATACAAAGTTAAATAGCCGTTTGGGGAATCAGACATCGGAAAGCGGCCGAATAAATTAGGTTCGTTCCAAACTTCATAAACAACATTGTCTATCTGTCTGTCTTTGGACATGTGCAAAATCAACTGCCGGACCATATACCGCCAATCAGCCCAGTCTTTAATCGGGCCGGTAAGAGTTTTATCTTTAGTTAAGAAAGCAGGGAAATAAGAAAGAGAGATAGCCGGCTTAGCCCCAGTCGCCAGAATTTGGTTGACCGCTAAATCCAGGCTGGTCCAATCCATAACCAAGCCGGACGGAGAGTTTCTAACGGTGTTGTAATTATCAAAAACATGATCGATTCTTATATAGTTTGGTTTAAGTTTAGCCAATTGAGGCTGTAAAGATCCCAACATCGGCCTATTTTCCTCGCCGCCCTGGGCAAACGAACGCCAAAAAGAAGATGTTTTTTTAGGCTTAGCCGATAAGTAAATAAAAATATCAGGTTTTGTATTAATCGAAGCCAATGACAACAGATATTGGATGTTTTTAATGTTTAAAAGTAAAAATAAAAGACCGGTTGACAAAATTCCAACAACCAGCCAGCTTCGTATGTTTTTGACCATATAGTTTTATTATGAAAGAAAAACAGGAAAGTAACAAGCCACGAAAAGCTCAAAACTTAAATGTCAAATCTCAAAACTGCCCACCTGCGGTGCAAAAGGAGTTGGAGGGCGCTAACCTTTTTTCGACCCCGGATCGTGAGTGGGAAGGGGTACGGCCCAAAATACACCCAGGGAATGTATATAAACAGCACTCCCTTAAATGAAAGAAAGGAGCGCAGTCTTAAAAGGCCTTTAAAACTTCTTTTAAAATCTCGATCGCCGCAAAACCATGATTGCCTGTTTTCTTTTCTTTAAACGAATAGCCCAGCCGCGTCATCTTTTGCCAAGCCTTTTGGGATGACAGCGTCTCCGGCACCACCAACACCGACACATCAGGCCTGTTTTCATTTAAAAACGCTTTTAATTTTTTCACCCAATAAACCACCCGCCCGCTCTCCGGCCGGCCGATAACCACCGTTTTAATGCTAAGATCCCTGATAACCTCCTCGATTTGTTTAAACCCCGCTGCCATTTTCTCCACCTTAATAGTTGGCAAAACATCGATCGCCAAATCATTACTGCTCCAGGCCAGTCCGATTTTTTTCAAGCCCAAATCAACCCCCAAAACCGGGAACATAACCCTTTGTTTATCCAGCATACCCTTATTTTACCTACTCTATCAGCCGGGCTTCGACCACCAGCCTTTCCCATGTTGTCCCCGGCGGTACGCAGGTGATCAATCGAATGCCTCGATAATTGTAATACTGCTCCAGCACCGAAAAATCATCCGGCTTAACCACCCTTAACGTCACGATCTGAAAATCATAGCTAACCCCGTCATACTTTATCTGGATTCTGTCCCCCACCTCTAACTCCGGCAGGCGGGTAAAGATAGTTTTGTAATTGTTCGGAGAATAAAACTGGGGCAGGTTGGAATGTCCGAACAAAACCGCCTGTCCTAAATCTCCCGGGACACTGGTCCCTTTATAATGAATCAAACTTTTGGTTAAATCCTCGCCCCCGATTATAACCTTGGCGTCTTTAATCTTTAACTTGGGGATAGAGATGGTGTAGACATTGGTAGCATAACTTTTTTCAGGCAGTTTTGGCATTCCGTTTGGAAACCAATTAGCAATGTTTAATGACTCGTCCTTTTCTACCTCGATGGCGTTAGCTTCCGACCTCATCGCCGGCCGTATCACCCCAGCCGCTTGTTGGATCTGGTCCATCGGCACTAGCGTCGACGCCCCAACCGCGATTCTTCTTTCCCATATTAATTTATAAGACAAGACCGGCCACAAAGCGTTCAAAGCTAAAGCCGCCCCGGCGCTTAAAAATATCAAAGACGCCAGCCTTACCTTTATTGATGTTTTAGGTTTTTTAAGCCACGAATCAAGCGGCAAAGATTTTACTTTATCATGCCCTGCCGGTTGTCTCTTTTGCCAATATGCCAAACTCATACTTTGATTATGAGAAATTTTGCCTCAAAAGTCAAAACTAACAAAACCGCCCAAAGCTTGCGGCCCGGCCTGTTTCCATAACCGCTTCTTTGTATTAGAATAAACCGTTTAGTTATCTAAATTTATTGCGGAGGTTTTATGTCTATCACCTATGATCAGGCCAAACAAAAACTATATGAAATGATGGATAATCCCAACCTGATCAAACACTGCCTAGCCGTTGAGGCCGCAATGTTGGCCTACGCCGATTATTTTGAAGTCTCCAAGCCAGCCAAAACTAAATGGGCCATAGCCGGTTTGCTTCATGATGCCGACTATCAAAAATATCCTGACAAGCACCCAGCCGTCATCGTTGATTGGTTAAAAAAGCAAAACGCCGATCCAGATCTTGTCAACGCCGTCGCCGCCCACGGTTATCAGTTCGGCGTTGCACCCGAGACCTTAATGGCCGAAGTTTTGCGTGCCGTTGACGAATTAACCGGATTAATCATTGCTGTTGCCCTTGTTAAAGGCAAAAAGCTTGATAATGTTAGGGTTGAATCCGTTCTTAAGAAAATAAAAGACAAAGCCTTTGCCCGCGGGGTAAACAGGCAAGACATTAAAAGAGGCGCCCAAGATCTTAACATGTCTTTAGAAGACCACATCCAGCATGTCCTTGTAGCCCTCCAAAAAATATCAGACAAACTAGGCTTATAGCCCCCCCACCGCTGTTTTTATAACTGATGTTTAATTTTGCTCCCTAAAAAATCATCAATATGTTTTTTCGCTTCATCCAAGGTTTTATATCTTGCAACTTTCAGGTTTTTATCCCCATTTACCATAGCAGACAATTTTTTGTTTTGGTAGCTCCTGTATAAGCACAATACCTTTTTATTCATCTCTTCAGCTTTCCCAATTTCATAACCTACACCAAGCGAGGGGGTAGAAACCTCTGCAATCACTACATCTGCTTCTTGAAGCCATGCTATATCGCGATTATAAATCCATTCATCAGATGGGCCATCATCACCGATATCGGTCAATTCAACATCGCCAACATGCTCCGTTAAAACTCGCCCGTATTTGGCAAGATGCTGAATTAACTTAAAATATAATTCTTTGTCATTTCTTCCTCCGCGAATCGAACCAGCAAAATATATCTTCATTTATTAGTCATATCTTTTTATAATTTATAAAACAAAAATCTTTTGACCTTCGGGGCCGTAGAGTTTTTCGTTAAAAAATTTAATCTTTTTGGGGACAACCCGGTAAGCCTTAGCCTTGATCGCTCCCTTCTTCATGTTTTCTAAGTTTAAAAAGCTTTCCACCCCGGGATTATTTTCATGCCATTTTCTAAACAGCCATTTAATCTTCTCTAATGATTCAACTACCCTGCATCGACCCCAAAGCTGGACGCCGACTTTTTTATCCGTTACCTTCTGGCTTGAATCAGCTATTGAACAAACAACCTTGTCGTTCTGGGCAATATCTTGCCCGTGCTGGGTTTTTGGATCAGAAAAAAAGTAAAAATTTAAGCCATCATCAACCACATAATACACCGTAGCTATCCATGGATTCTTGCCATAAGTAGCCACACTCATCAACCTTTGGCTTCCAAGATAATCAAGCAGCGCCTTTTTGTCAGATTCATCAGCCTGCATAGTTAATTTATAATAGCATTTAAATTGAAGGGATGAGAAAGATCTGCCTTCTAATTTCAAGGGTAAGAGTAGATCGATAGAAGTTATACTGAACGAAATGTTAACAAGTCAAAAAACTAGTTTGCTTAACTTTGCCGACTGAAGCAGGTAAAATCTAAAAACTTACACCCACCTTAAAATTAAAAATACACCCATATGCTCTTAGCTAACTTTTCTACTCAGAATGATTAGAATAAATGCAGTAACGTCCTTTGCAGAGCCCTTTTAAGATTTTTTCTTCCGAAGCCACTCTTTAAAAAAACTTCTCTGGTTCTGGCATCTTTTTCGTTAATAAAATATTCATAATGTATCAATTTTAAAGGCCGCCTATTTGCTGTGGATTTCACCTCACCCCTTGCATGCCTTGATAATCTATCTTTTAAATCCTTTGTAAAGCCAGTATAAAATTTTTTATCTTTAAGGCTAAACAAAGTGTATACATAATACGGCATAAAAAGTCTAGACTTTTTAATTTTTTTATATAGATATTAAAAGGCAAGTCAGACTTGCCACTCATCAATCTCGCAAACGAGTTTGACTCGTGAGCGGGATAGGGGAATCGAACCCCCATCTCCACCTTGGGAGGGTGGTATACTGCCGTTGTACTAATCCCGCGTGTCAAAACAAACCTAAATTCAGTATACAAAACCACATCCACTCTTTAATGACTAAACCCTTATCTCAGCTTGAAACATTCCCAATCAAGTCCCGCATATCCGCCGGCAGAAACTGCGCCTATGGTAACGGCACAGGCCATGCTGTTTGATAGCCCTAATATGCTCCTTTGTTCCATAACCGACATTGGTTTTCCACCCGTAAACCGGATATCGGCTGTCCAGCTTGTGCATCAGATCATCTCTGGCCACCTTAGCTAAAACCGATGCCGCCGCGATAATCCCCACTCGATCATCTCCTTTTTTCATCATCACCACTTTTTTCACCGGTACCTTAATTCTTGGTTCAACTTGGCCATCGATCAAAAGACAAGTTTTCTCTAAATCAATCCTTGTCCCGTAAAGCTTTAAAATTTTATTCACTGCCTGCCAAAAGGCCCGGCTTATCCCCACTTTGTCAATTAAAACATTGCTTAAAGATATCATTTGGCCGTCAACCATAGGCCGCAGTTTTTCATAAACTTTCTTTCTTTGCCTGGAACTTAATTTCTTGCTGTCTCTTAAGACAATCTTTTCCTCTTTATTAAGCCAAAGCTCAAAGCCTGCTGATTTGATATTTGTTAATTCTTTGAAATATGAATGGCTGCTGCCAATAACCGCCCCGCCTACATACATCGGTCCAGCCAGCGCTCCCCGTCCCACTTCATCAATCCCAATCACCCAGTCCATACTCTAAAACTCACTTTGGATTTTGACCAGAATATTATCTGTCTTATACGGCATTCGCTGTAAAAACCCCGGCACCGGCGGTTGGAAGGAAATCTTGAAAGCATATACCCCAGGTAGATTGGATAAATAAAAATAAGCTGTGTTTTTATCCTTTCCCTGCAGGCTATCTCTTATTATTTGAGTATCAAAGCTCCATTTCAACGGCACCTTTAACTGCAATTGATAGTTATTTTTCTCCAAAGGCTTAAAACTCCATTTAACATTATCTTTATCAATCAAAAACCCGCCCGGCACGATTTTTTCCAGCGCCTCATCAACTATTTTAGCCACATCGCCTTTTTTATAAACCAAAACCGAAATTTTGGCCTTGGTTGTCAAAGTCACCGACTCGGCCGGCTTGCCTACCTGGGCGCTCAAGCTTTCTTTTTCATATTTTATCTTTAATGAAGACTTAACCATTTCTTCATCATCCTTTATCTGATCAGCTATAAGCCTGTCGATCTCTTTTTCCACTTCATTTTTAATTTTGTCTTTTAACCTGTTGACATCATCTTTTGACACCGCTTTCACCTCGTACTTTTTGCCCCCAGTAAAGGCTTCTTTTACTTTGGCTTTGTAAATTTTTGTATCTAGCTTTTCAAAAAACATTTCCTTTCCTGCCGGCAAATTAGCCTCTTCGCCAAAGAACGAAGTTTTGGCCTTAGCCTCTGCTTTGCCTGGAATCAAAGTCGTTACCTCGTTTTCATTTGTCTGACTGCTTTGCGAAGCCACCTGCACCGTTTCTTCCAAGACAATCTTTTTAGTTTTATCATTGGTTAAATACAAGACCGCCCCTTTCTTGAATGTTTTCGGATTGCTGCTTTTATTAAAGATAATAATCACCCCTTGGCCAGGCTCGCCGGTCTCGGTTGTTCCGCTGGTTGCCACCGAAACCTTTTTATCCACCGTAAACTCCACCTGCCTGGCTGGAATTATCCCAGCCTGAAAGTCAGCTGATTTAGCTGAAGGGTCCAATGTAATCGCAATATTTTTGGTTAAAGCTTCAGTTTTTGGCGTAATCACAATCACCGCCTTAAAGACAAAATAATACAATAAGCCAGCCGCCACCGGCAGTATCAGAAAAGGCAGTACCACTCCGATATATCCCAGCCAGCCAAACAAAGCCGAGAAGCCAACCGAGGTTATTTTCTTCATCAACCCCCCTCCGTTTCGCATAACTCCCCAAACTTTAGCCGCCCCCCCGCCTAAAGACACCCTTTTTACATTTAATAAAGAAACCTTGGTTTTTAGTTTATCAGGTATTTTTAACTGAACCTGGGGCGGGTTGGCGCTATCCGTTAAATTATCTTTTTCCTTGCCTCCTAAAATCACCCCTGCTTCAGCCAGCTCATCAAATCCAGAACCATCTTTTTCCTTGACTTCCCAATCTTTATCCGCCTCCGCCTGATAATCCATCGGTTCTGGCTTATCCGGCTCGACCGTCTCCGGCTGATCCTTAACAGCCTCTTTTTTGTCTGCCGGCTCTTTTGTTTCGCTTTCTTTATCTTTTGATTCTTTTAACTTGGTCAAATCACCCATCGCCACCCGCACCTGTTTTTTTTGTGCATCCCCCAACACCACCTCTACTACCTTGCTGAAAAGCTCCTTCTTGTCCCAAAAGATAATTTCCGGATCCTGGACAAAACCTAACTCTTGCTGCCAGTCCATATTCATTAAAATCGGCCGGATCAAGTCTTTTTGTTGGCTAAACACCACCATCTTAAGTGGTTTAACCTGGTGCTTTAACCGGCTGATCAGCTCGGCCATGTCCTCTTTTAAATTTTGGCTTCGGCTGACCGTCACATGCTCGCTGACCCGCCCCAACTCGACTCTAGTTAAGCCAATATTCTCTTCCAGAATCGTCAAGAAAAAAAATGAATCGGATGTTGTTTGTTCTTTTTTAACCGCAAAAATGACCGCCTCTTCTAAAACCACAAAGCCGCTGACCTTTAACTCCAGCTGTTTTTTGACTTTTCTTAAAAATTCTTTTCGGGTAGGGGTTAGGTCGTTGGCAATCAGCCAATCCTGCGAAACAATAAAGATGCTTTTATCCGCCTCGACCCCGCTTTGTTCATAAAAACTGCTCAACATCTTATCTACCGCCTCAACAAACCCGTCTTCAGTGGTGTCAAACCCGCTTAACCTGGACAAAACCATCAACTCCACCAACCCATCCTCGACCCTAACCAGCCCGCCAAACAGCTCGCTTTCAAAGGCTACAAAAACATTTAGCCACCTGTCCTCTATCATATTATTTCAAGTCTATCATGCCCTCTTATTTTTTTTCAACACTATTATAGAATTCAAACATCCTTATCAAGCCGCCTTTTAAGCCACCAACCCCCTGCCAGCATCATGGCGCCGCCGATCGCCAGCCACCACCGCCACCTGCTTTTGGCTATCTTGGCCGCTCTGGTTGCCGATATAGCTTCCTGGCTTTGTTTGCCAAGTACCTGGCTTAATCCCAGATTGCTCAAAATCTTATTAGTTTTTACCTTTCTTGCCGGCGGTTTTTGGTTATTGCCGCCTTCGCCCGCCGCAGTCGATTCACTTGGTTCTTGTTCGTTTAATTCTTGGCTTTCCATATATAGATTGCTGGTCAAGTTTACTTTGGCCCCCTGCCAGCTGTTATCCAACTGATCATCGCTGGTTATAATCAAATAAATCAATTTTTCCTGGCCCTCTTTTAACTCCCCCAAATTTAACACTACCGGCTTGGTTAAGTAGCCTTCGAAAATATCCCTATCACTTTCCTTGACCTTGAACTTTAACCCCCCAGCCTCCTTAGCTTTATCCAAACTCAACCTTAAACTGGCCGATTGTTTGAACTTGTCTTTGTTAACAATCTTAACCTCGAATGATCGATTCTGCCCGGGGGCAATATTCGACCAGCTTAGCTTGCCCTGCACCTGGTCCGGCCGGCATTGGTTTTCCTGGCAAACCACCTGAACATCCTCAGCCTTAATACTTCCCATCCAAAAACCGCTCAAGCCAACAAAGACCGAAACAATAATCAGCCGCCCAGCCGCTGTTTTCATAGCTCCACCTCGCCTGAGCTAGAAGCTGTTGGTAAAGCCTCGTCCACTTCATCCGCCGCCGCCGCCGGCGTTTCCTCCTTAATCTCCTCCGTTTTATCCTGGTCTTGGTTTGTTTTTTCACCATCGCCAGCCTTGGCCGCCGGCTTTGCCGCTGCCTCGCTTGGCTGGAATTTGTTATCAGCTTCCGGCTCCGCCTGATCACTGGCCGGTGTTGGCTCTGCTTGGTTAATCGTCGGGGTAGGGGAAGGCGCAATTGGTTTTGGCTCTGTTTCCTTTAAAACCGGCTGTCCCGCCGGGCTGGCTTCTTTTTCTTTAAACTCAACCTGCTTAGCGCTTGGTGTCGCCGGCTTAGCCGGCTCTTTCAAAACCAAACTGCCGGATTGGCTGGCCGTTGGAGCCTCCACTTCCGGATCGCTCCAGCCGCCAAACCCATCCGGCTCTCTTTTCCAACTTTTGCCGCCAACCACCGTCTTATAGGCCATCTTATCAATCAAAACGTCATTGTCATTGTACAAAAACACCGTATCGCCGCTGTTGTTTAACATTGCCTTGTTTAAATAAAAAACCAGCTTGCTCCTAGGCGGAATCAACGTATCAGCCGCTATTGTCCGATCAGCTGTTAACACTACCTTGTTGCCCGCCTCGTCCAAGATATACCAGCCGGCTACATCGATGGATCGGCTCTGCTGCCGGTTGTAAAGCTCCACCCACTCGCCAAGCGGCATCGCATCGCTGTCATTGCCTTGGCCTAAGCCAGGTTCCGGATTCGGCAAAAACTGATTTAAAACAATGTTTTTATCAAAATCAGCATCAGTTGCCTCTATCATTCCATCGGTTAGGCTTTCTTTAACAGTAACAACAGCGCTTTTGGTTGCCTCGGTTTGGCCTAAATCATCCTGGCTCCAGTAATCTATCTGAACTTGGCCAACCGCCACCGGCCCCACCGCAATCTCATCATCCGCTGGATCGGGAGAATACTGGTCGCACACCCCGTCAAGACAAACATTAATCACCGCCACCCCGGATCCGGAAGCATCCTTGGCCATAAACTTCAAATCCTTGGTTTCGGCTATAAAATGGGCTGTGTCTGGCACAAAGCGGACGTCATCGATTAAAACTTTTGATGGATATTGATCGTCCAAACTATTTTTCATTTCAAACCTTAAAGTCAGATCCTTGCCCACCCATGAAGAATCAAACCAATAAGAACTTTCCCGCCAGCCGGTATCATAAGGCGGGTCCATCACATCCAAACCATAATCTAAAATCTTTACCCTTTTTTGGTTATTAAAAGCTTGGACGCGAAAATAATCAAAATCAACATAATCTTCAGAAATATACCGCCACCAAAATGACAAAAGGCTTGTCTTGGTTAAAATATAGTCTTTTTCCAGATAATCAGTGCTGATTTGGTTGTTGGCCCCATCATAGCCTAACCTAAACATGCCTTCTCCTGTATGAGCCAAGCCAACATTATTTTCTAATTTTTGGCCGCTTGGACTATCCCCTCCCCACCGCCAGCCGGAGGTGTCCGAGGCTTCAAACCCGCCGCTGACCTCTTCGTCATTTGACATAAACCTGCCGCTATCGGACTCTCCCAAACTTAACGCCGTCACCGGCGGCGTTGTGTCAACGTCAATACTAATAAGGTTCGAACTCATGCCGCCGGCTACCGGCAGGCTCTCTTGATTGCCGTATTCATCCACCGCCACAATCGCCAAATCATAATGGCCGTCTCCCATCGGAGAATTAAACTCGAACTTTAAATTTACATCCTTGCCGGCAATAAAATCTCCCTGGCTGCTTTTTAAGGTTTTGTACAAAACAAAATTGTAATCAGTCAAATTGCCATAACTGTAATACAACGACACCTCAACCACCCGGCTGACAGCGTCACTGCTGATCGTGTAAACATCAAACAGCCGCGAGTTAATAAAAGCCGGCAGTGGATAGCTGATGTCATCCACCGACTCCGGCGCCGTCCAATCCCCCATAGCAATTAAATTATTTTGAACATAAGCCTGATCAAAGAAAAACGCCTCGGCTTTAACTAAACTGCCTCCCAAAACAATAAAGCTTCCAAAAAAGATTAAAAACAAACCGCAAGCCAGTCTTAAAAACTTAATTTTTTTCTTCATAAAAAAGCCAAAGCCCAATCATTGCAATTAAAATGCCAAACCACACATACCAAGCTGTTTGTCTAAACTTGCCGACCAAGCTTAAATATCCAAGCTTTGGTATCCTAACCAGCAAAACCCCGATAACATCGCTTTTTTTAACTCGAAACAAATCCGCGCTAGAATTAGCATCGCCTTTAGTAACAAGCATATCGCCTTGCTGGTCAATCAGCCTATGCAGTACAAACCGCCTTCTTTTCCTAAACAAAATCACCTTGCCCTTGCCAACTTTAGCCCTTTTATCAATCACCGCTAAATCTCCTGTATTCAAACTTGGCCGCATCGATCCCGAATTAACGCTTACCAAAAGCCACGGCCACCAGCTCATCCTATTAACAAGCCCCCATCCTGTAAGCAAAATCGCCGCCCCCAATATAACGCTTAAAACTGCCTCTCGGTTTATCATTGTTACGGCGCTACCTGATACAAAGTCCCGGTTATATTGGTCACCACCGCATCGGCTTGGTAGTCATTATCGTTGCTTCCCGGCACGAACATCAGCTCAATCTTGACATCCGCTCCTGATGAAGCCTTTAAGCCATTCAATCCTCCCCCGCCAGCCGATTTGATAATAATCTCTTTGTTATTTAACTCTCCCAAACTTAAATATCCATCGCTAACCGTTTCTAGATCAGCCAAACCATTATTTAGATTGGCTGTGATAGTTACACCGCCGGTGGTAGCTAGCTTATCGCCTCCGGCCAACGCCGCCTCGACCGCCTTTATCAGCTCGACCCCGTCATACTTTAAACTGGTCAATCTTAATTTATAATCCAGGGTCGGCGAGTTGCTGGTTTTAAAGCCGCTGTTGGCAAAGCCCAGCCCCAAAGCTTCAGCTTCTAGAGAACCGCTGTTTGATACTTTGAAACTGCCGCTGATGCTGTCACCTGGTTTTAAGTTGCTTCCGTTCCACACCGCCGTCAAACTATCATATTTATCATCAAGCTTCATCACCAGCGTGCCAAAGCTTAAAGTATTATCAGTTATCTGGGTTTCGCTGGAGAAATAAGAGTAAGCTCCGATAAGCCCCATTCCGAACAAAACAACGCCAACCCCCCACCAAACAAAGATAGGTAAAAACCTTTTCATAACCCTCCTTAAAATTTTGAACTTGAAAATTTTAAGCAAGAGTTTTTCTCGTGAGGGCAGGCTGAAAGGTTAATCTATCTTTTCACACAAACCCGTGAAATGTCAAGCCCCAATTTTATCAATCAACCACATCTCCCCCTTTTAATCCTTTTTTTCACTCCTTAAATTGTGAAAACCAACCCCCAACTTTTACTACACCACTATATAGTAGTGTAGTGAAAATAAGGGATAGAAAAACAAAACTCTCTGCCTCCAGGCAACAACACTACAGCACTATATAATGGTGTAGTGTTTGCTTTCCTTTTTCCCCTTTCCTTTTTTTTCTCACTTAAGTTTCCCCATCCACAAAAGCCAACCCTCCCGCTCTTTCCACCCCCCAAACTCCCGAGGTTGTATAGGAATATTCAACCTCGGAGGTTGAATATTCCTAATCAACCTCGGAAAGGTTAAAAAACAGGGGCAACGAAAAGAAACAAAAAAACAAACCAAAACAAAGATTTATCTTCCCCGATAAGCAAAA
>JAADGY010000057.1 GCA_013152165.1 bacterium | reverse complement strand
GTTTGGTTACCATCTCTGCCTTCCTTCGCTTTTGGCAATTTGCTCCCAGGGTTATGTTCCTTGGCGACCAGGGCCGTGACACCCTAATTGCTTATAACATTCTTCATGGCGATTTTACCTTCATCGGCCCGATGACTTCAGTCGGCAATTTTTACCTTGGGCCTTTCTATTATTACTTTATTGCCCCTTGGCTTTTTATCTTCAACTATTCGCCTGTCGGCCCGGCCTTTGGCATCGCTTTCTTTAGCCTTTTAACAATCTTACTGCTTTATTACTTTATCTTCAAAGTTAGCAAATCGCACTTAATCGCCTTTTTTGCCAGCCTGATTTATGCCACCAACCCAATCGTGGTTGAATACTCCCGCTTTTCCTGGAACCCCAACCTGTTGCCTTTTGCCAGCCTTTTATTTGTTTATTTATCCTACCGCTTCAGCCGCTCATCAAAACTAAAAAACCAACAAATCATTGCCTTGGGCATTACCTACGGCATCATTCTCCAGCTTCACTACCTGGCCGGCCTAATCATTCTTTTGCCTATTATCCTAAACTTTTCTTTCTGGAAAAACATTAAGAAAAACTACAAAGCCTGGCTTGTTTTGATCGGTTCCGTCCTAATAACCGAACTGCCCTTTATATTATTCGAATACAAGCATGACTTTAGGGAAGTCAAAAACTTACTTTCAGCCATAAACACCACCTCCAACACCGGCATAATCACCCTGGATCTCATCTCGATCATCAAATCCCTCTCCAACGTCATCCGACAGCTTAACAACCGCTTTTTGATAGGCTACGCCCTCTTTTTGCCAATCGCTCTAGCCTTTTACAGCCAAAAGACAAAAAACAAATTCGCTAAACTAATCTTTGTTTTTACCTTTATCAGTTTATTGTCTTTATCTTTATACAATGGCCCCTTGTATGATCACTACTTTGCCTTTGCCTTTTTTCTGCCGGTCTTAACCTTGACCTATCTTTATCTTAAAATCAAAAAGACTAAACGCAGCCTTAAACTATTAATAACCTACAGCTTAATCATCATAAGCCTTAATTTAATCGGCGTTTATCAAAAAATCTTTAAATACCCGGCCAATAACCAAATCAAAACCACTATTAAAGCCGTTGATTTAATCATCAACCAATCTCAAAACAAGCCATTTAACTTCGCCCTTTTATCAGACAACAACTACGATCTTGGCTATAAATACTTTTTTAAGCTCAAAAAAGCCCCTCTAAAAACCATCCATCAAAAATTAACCGACCAGCTCTTCGTCGTCTGCGAAAAACCAAAAGACACATGCCAACCCATCGGCAATTCCTTATGGGACGTCGCCGCCTTTGGCTGGGCCCAAATCAACCAAACCTATGCAATCCCGCCTTTAACTATCTATAAACTAACTCACTATCAAAATCAGTAAGCTATTGTATACTAAATCATGGTTAAATTATCAGTCATAATTCCTTGTTACAACGAAGAGGCCAACCTTAAACGGGGCGTCTTAGACGAAGTTTTGGACTATCTTAAAACCAACCAGCCGGACTTCGAACTAATCATCGTCGACGACGGCTCAACCGATAAAAGCCTTGATTTCCTTGAAAACTACACAAAAAGCCACAGCCAAATCAAGCTCATAAAAGCCGATCACTTGGGCAAAGCCCCGGCCCTTAACCTGGGCATCCAACAAGCCACCGGCCAAATTATCCTCCTTACTGATATGGACCAATCCACTCCCATAAACCAATGGTCCAAACTCAAAACTTATTTTTCCCAAAATTACAAAGCCGTCATCGGTTCCCGAGGCCAAGACAGAGCCAATTTTTCCTATTTCAGACAGCTTCTTTCTTGGGGCTTTAGGGGCATTCGCAAATCAATGCTTTTAAGAAGCATCGACGACACCCAATGCGGCTTCAAAGCTTTCAAAGCCGACCTCTTAAAACAAATTTTTCCAACCTTATCCGTTGTCCAACGGGCCAAACAAACCAGCGGCTGGCGAGTTTCAGCTTTCGACGTCGAACTCCTTTTCATCCTGGAAAAAAACAACATTAAAATCAAAGAAGTGCCGGTCGCCTGGCAGGATATGGATGTCTCGGATGATAAATCACGCAACTTTATCAAAGAATCAATCGAGATGTTCAAAGAAATAACCAGGGTCAAACTAAATGACTGGCAGGGTAAATACAATAATTTATCAATCAAATAGCAGCTTCTCTTCCTTCAGCTCACTCAACTTTAAACCCTATAATAAAATATGGCTATCGAACACTACTGCCAAAAGGCGCTTGCCTTCTTTTTAAAACCAAAAACCATTCTTTTTATACTCAGCCTCTCCCTCCTTTACTTCTTTTTTTACACTTTCAACCTTAACTCGCTTCCGGTTTTTGCCGACGAGGCCATCTACATCCGCTGGGCCCAGCTTATCAAAAACGTGCCGACTTTGCGCTTTGTCCCATTGCAAGACGGCAAACAGCCGCTTTTTATGTGGATACTGGCCGGCCTGCTTAAATTCAAGCTTGATCCTCTATTTACCGGCCGGGCCCTCTCAGTTATTTTTGGCTTTGGCCTTGTTGTTGGCCTATCTTTTCTAATCACCCAGCTTTTAACCACCGGCAAACTCAAAAGCCGCCTCAGTTTTAACATCTTTAGCTTATCGGCTTTGATCTTAACTTTTTTGCCATTCACCTTTTTCTTTGCCCGCTTAAGCTTGGTCGATATGATGCTGGCCTTTTTCTATACAGCCGCCATTTACTTGTTCTTGATCTGGTGGCGCTACCCCCGCTTAGATACAGCAATCATCACCGGCTTTGTTATCGGCCTGGCTTGGCTGACCAAATCTCCCGGCCTGATTCTATTAAGCCTAACATCAGCCTGGATGCTTATTAAAATCGTTCAAACTAAAAAAATCAAGCTCGCCGGCCACCTAATCGCCGCCGCCTTAACCGCCAACCTGGTTTACGGTATTTTAAGGCTGTCAGCCAACTACCATATGATAGCCTCAAGAAACAAAGACTACCTTTTCCCTCTGTCAAAATTTTTATCAACCCCCCTTGACCCCCTTATTCCCCACTTAAAAGACGTTTTTCATTTTTACTGGTTTTACTTCACCCCCATAGGCTTGATCTTAATCTTGCTTGGACTTATCTGGTTTTTTAAAAATAAAGAGTTTAAAAACCTGCCTAATCTCATATTTATCAGCTTTATCATCGCCCCTTTTTTCTTTACTTTAATCTTTGCCCAAGTCTTCACCGCCCGCTATCTTTTGTATTTTAGCCTGCCCCTTGTTTACTTTATCGTTTACCCAATCCATAAACTAAACTACAGCAAGCTGTCCTTGATCCCAATCCTTGCTCTTATTATCTGGGGCGGCTTTTATAATCTGACCCTAGCTACAAATCCGGCCAAAGCTCCTTTGCCTTACCAGGAATACAAAGGCTACCTAACCGACTGGACCGCCGGCTGGGGCATCAAAGAATCAGCTAATTTTTTCAAACAGCAAGCCCAAAAACAGCCTGTGGTCATCGGCACCGAAGGCTACTTTGGCACCATGCCGGATGGCTTGTGGATATACCTTGACCAAACCTCAAACATCAACATCCTCGGCGGCCCGGTGCCGGTTAGCCAAACCCCCCAATCGCTTATCGACTCGGCCAAAGCTGGCAACCTCACCTACCTTGTTGCCCACAAATCCCGCTTTCTCATCCCCGAAGATAAAGTTCAAAACCAATTAAAACTCATTAAAACTTATACCAAACCGGCCGATCCCGCCACCAACAAAGCCGACTCTCTCCTCATTTGGCAAGTTAAACCAATCAATTAATCATATGCCCACAGACCACAAAAAAAGAAACTTTTTTAAGCTTCGGATTTCGAATTTTATTACCAATCACAAACAAACTTTTCTTCTCCTCATTTTCTCTGCTCTAATCCTCTTCCCCACCATAAAAAGCCTGGTCCACCCCGGCTTTTTCCGGGTTGACGACGATATCCAAACCATGCGGGTTCTGGAAATGACCAAATGCCTCAAAGACTTCCAGATTCCTTGCCGCTGGGTGCCGGATATGGGCTTTGGCTACGGCTACCCCCAATTCATCTACTACGGACCCCTGCCTTACTATTTAATGTCAATCGGCCATCTTTTGGGCCTATCCATTCTTGGCATCATTAAGCTCTTTTTTGGCCTAAGCATTGTTTTAGCCTTTTTTTCCTTTTACTATCTGGCCCGCCGGTTTGTTTCGCCTTTATCAGCCTTTTTCGGCGCTTTTTTATACACTTACGCCCCTTATAAAATCACCAACATCTTTAACCGCGGAGCTTTGGGCGAGTTCACCGCTTGGATTTTTATCCCTTTGATCTTGGCTTTCATCTATGATCTGGCCCGGAATAAAAACCGCTCAAAAAACTGGCTTTACCTTGTTTTAGCCGGAGCCGGCCTTATCACCACCCACAACCTAAGCCTTATCTTGTACGCTCCGGTCATTTTGGTTTTAAGCTTTTATTGGCTAACTCAAAGCCCCGTCAAAAAAATCTTTTTGAAAAATATTATAACCGCCGGCCTTGCCTCGCTTGCCGTCACCGCTTGGTTCTGGCTGCCGATGCTTTTTTACCAAAACCAAGTTCACATCGAAACCATGTTCTGGGGTTATTTTAACTACCTGGCCCACTTTCTCTCACTCAAGGAAATCTTATTTGTCAGATTCTGGGACTGGGGCGACTCCCAACTTGGCCTCTGGGATAGGATGACTTTATCGCTTGGCCTTTGGGCCTGGGTTCTATCAACCCTAACCTTAATCTTCGTTTGGCTTAAAAAACAATCCCAGCGCTACCTAATCACCTACCTTTACCTTCTGCTTTGGGCCTTGCTTTTTCTAAGCCACTCAAAATCAACCTTTATCTACCAAGCTTTGCCTTTCTTGCAAAAACTCCAATTCCCTTGGCGCTGGCTGTCCCCCGCTGTCTTTTTGACCGCTTTTATAGCCAGTTTTTTCATCGACAGCCTCAAGCCAGCTTTGCGAAAAACCTGGGTCATTGTTTTGGTCGTGGTTATCATGCTAAATTATGGCTTTTGGTTTAGGTTTGAATCCTGGCAAAACTTCACAGACAAGACTAAATTTACCGGCAAATCTTGGCAACAGCAACAAACCATCTCCATATTTGACTACTTGCCCAAATCAGCCAAACACCCGCCAACCAAAGCATCACCAGAAAAGCCGTATTTTATAACCGGGCAGGGCAGGGTGGTAAATTTCAACCGCCGGACAAACTCTTGGCAAATCAAGCTTAACATCACAAGCCCCAAAGCTATCTTGGAAGTACCCAACTTTTATTATCCCGGCTGGACGGTTGTCGAAAGCGGTCGAAAGCTTGATTTTAACTACGACAACGAACTTGGCCTTATCCGGATTCCTTTGGATAAAGGGCCGCATAATATAATGGTAAAGATGAAGCCAACTTTGCTGTTTAAACTTGCCGATACCATCTCGCTTGCCGGCCTAGCCTATATTTTAATAGCTTCAACTTCGATCTTAGGCTTAGTTAAAAATTATAAACTCAAAGCATTAAACTCATGAAGCGAAAATTTCTAGTCATCGGCGGTTTAATCTTGTTGTCTTTATTGCCGGTCCGCCATTTATTTTTCCCCGGCTATTTCCCTATGGACGACAACACTCAAATCATGCGCCTTTACCAGCTGGCCGGCTGTTTAAAAGACGGCCAGTTCCCCTGCCGCTTAATCCCCTTGCTTGGCAACGGCTACTCCTTCCCGCTGTTTAATTTTTACTCGCCGTTTGTTTACTATCTTGGCGTCTTTTTAAAGCTTTTTAACCTAAGCTATGTCTTTATCGCTAAACTTTTATTTGGCTTAAGCTTTTTGCTCTCGGCCCTTTCCTTTTGGTGGCTTGTAAAAAAAGTTTTTAAGCTTGGATTTTACTCGTCCTTAACCGCCACTGCCTTTTATCTGTGGGCTCCTTACCGAGCGGTTGATATCTATGTCAGGGGCGACTTGGCCGAAAGCTGGATCTTTGTTTTCTTACCTTTGATCTTTGGCATTCTTTATCAGCTGGCCAATAAAAAAACCATTAAAACCAAAACCTTAATTGTCTATAACCTGACAATCGCTGCCTTTTTGCTAACCCACACCGTCTCTTTAATTACTCTTTTCTTGCCGTTTTTGGTTTGGCTTATCTTTCTTTTTATCGCCTCAACTAACAAGGCCAGGTTTTTCAAAAGACTCCTCCTTTTACTGCCGTCTGTTGGCTTAAGCGCTTTTTATCTTTTGCCGGCTATTTTAGAAAAAAACTTAGTCACTACCGAAACCATGTTCACCGGCTACTTTAACTTCGCCAACCACTTTGTCTCTTTAAAACAGCTGTTTTTCTCCCGCTTTTGGGGCTATGGCGGCTCCAACGTCTTAGACAACGACACTATGTCTTTCCAGCTTGGCTGGCCAATGTGGTGGTTTGTGGCCTTAGCTTTAACTTTTACCATAAGCCAAACGTTACTTTATTTTAAAAGACAAAACTTAAAACCTTCCTCACTGAAAATTGGAATTTGGAATTTGATTGTAAATTGTAAATTGAAAATTGAAAATTATCCTTTAGTGATACTTGCTCTTTATCTTATTTCCATCTTCCTCACTCACGCCAAATCCTACTACATCTGGCAGGCTCTGCCTTTTTTAAGCTATCTTCAATTCCCCTGGCGGTTTTTACTGCCGGCGGTTTTCTTCCAAGCCTTAATCGCCGGCTTAGTTATCAATAAGATTTCTGCTTCCGCCATTAAAAAATGGCTGGCCCTGGCCGCCGTCGCTTCAGCTATAATCCTTAACTTTTCTTACTTTCGCCCCGAAGCCTGGTGGCCAAACTTTAATGATAAAAGCTTTTTCGCCAAAACCTATTTTAAAAAGCAACAGCAGGCCATCATCAACGACTATCTGCCAAAAACCGTCAAACAAATACCAGAAGTTGGCCAGTTTAAAAAGCCCCAAGCCATCGCCGGCAAGGCCAACATCAAACAATGGCAGTTAAGATCAAATTATTGGCAGTTTATTACCGAAACTTCCGATAACACCAAAATCTTAGTGCCGGTTTTTGACTTTCCAACTTGGCAGGCAGTGGTTGACGGCAAGCCGGTTCCTCACCAGATAGACCCCCAATACGGCTTTATCGTTATTGGCAACATCAACGAAGGCAAACACATCATCCGCGGCTACTTTATCAATACGCCTATCAGAACCACCGCCAACGCCGTCTCGATCCTGGCCTTGATCACTCTTTTGGGCTTATCAATCAAACCATCCGTTAAGCCAAAAACTCGGGGATAATCTGTTAAACTGATATCATGATCTTCAAGCTTGTAAAATTTGTTAAAAGACACTGGTTTTGGCTTATTATTATTCTCTTTTTTATCTTAGCCTTTCGCTTTTTTTTGACCCCCTATTTCTGGCACTTTCATGACGAGATGCAGCCTATCTGGTTTTACGAGTGGGCCAAAAGCTTTAAAACCGGCCAGTTTCCCGTCCGTTGGGCCCCGGATCTTGTCTGGAGCTTGGGTTATCCCCTGTTTACTTTTATCTACCCTCTGCCTTACTACATCGGCGGCCTGCTTCATTTATCCGGATTATCTTTAATCTCATCATTCAAACTCTACATCTTTGCCGTCCAGCTTATCGGCCTTATCTTTTTTAATCTAACCCTTTTTATCTTTAAAAAACCCAAAAAAATCCATGAATACCTTTTCTTCCTAGCCGTCAATCTTATCTTTTTAGCCTTTCCTTATCGGGCTTTGGACACCTACGTTCGCGGCGCCTTAGGCGAGATAGCTTTGTACTTTTCGATTCCTTTTTGGTTTTATTCTTTTTTTTCATATCAAAAATTACAACAAAGAAAATACCTTTATCTTATTGGCTTAGCTTACGGCTTAGTCATCTTGTCCCACAACATCGGCGCCTATCTTTTTATTCCGATTCTTTTGTCCTTAAGCCTCATCTGGCCGGTTTCATCCCTAACAAAGGCTGGTTACTTAAAGATTAAGCTCAAACAAAGCTTCCTGCCCTTATTTTTGGGCCTTTTCTTAACCGCCTTCTTCTGGTTGCCGGCTTTGGTGGAAAAAAACTTAATGGTCGACAACCCCATCTTCAACGTCGCCGATCATTTTCCTTTTATCAAACAACTCATCTGGTCGGCGTGGGGCTATGGCGCTTCCCACTGGGGCCCGTTTGATGATCTATCCTTTCAATTAGGGCTTGCTTCTTGGCTGGCGCTTGTTAGCGCCGGTCTGTTTTTTGCCTATCTTGTTGTTTACAAAAAAACAAAACTCAAGAAACTGACCTTGCCGGCCTTTTTTCTCGTAACTATCATCACTGCCTTTTATCTTTTAAATATCCGCTCTTTATGGCTGTGGCAGATCCTGCCCTTAATGAACTATTTTCAATTCCCTTGGCGGCTTTTGATTATTCTAAATTTTTTCATTCCTCTTTTTTACTTTTTTGTCTTTAAAAACATTAAAAGCTCCCGTCTGTTTACGGCTGTCAACTTAATCATTATCATCCTGTCAATTAGCCAAATCCTAATGTTCTTTAAGCCAAACAAGCTGGTTAAATTAAATGACCAATACTTCTTTGACCGCTACCTGCCAACCGGCAGCCGCTACTTTCACAACTCAG
This sequence comes from bacterium, assembly GCA_013152165.1. GTDB lineage: Bacteria > Patescibacteriota > Microgenomatia > JAADGY01 > JAADGY01 > JAADGY01. Next base: position 4,823 of record JAADGY010000057.1, on the reverse strand, counting down.
AAGAGTATTTGCGTCTGCCGAAAAAGGCCAACCGGCCGGATCAGGTCTATCCACAAGTTGAAAGCCAAAATCCAAACACCTTGATTAATATAAAAGCCAGACAGTTCAACCAGCTTGTTTTTTCCGTTGTCAACACTGCCCCAGAAACCATCACCATCCGCCGGCTGTTTTTCCCCAGCTGGCAGATAAAGGATAACGGCCAACCAATCGCCTATGCCAAAGCCGCCGACAGTCGGCTTAAGCTCAGCTTACCCCCAGGCCAGCACTCTATCTTTGTTACCCTTCACCAAACCCTAATCGAAAAACTGGCCAACCTCATCTCACTCATCTCACTAGCCTCCCTTACCTACTTAATCCTCATTCCGCTCCTGGAACGGTACCCCATATACCGTTCCAGGAGCGGAATCAAAAATAAAAAGACATATAATTAAGCCATGGAACTTGATCTGCATACTATCAAACAAAAAAGCTTAAAAAGCTTGGTCTCTTTGTTTATCCGCACTTTCCTGATGCAGTTTATCTCTATCATCAGCTACTTTTTTATTACCTTGTTCTTAAGCCAAAAACAACTGGGCGTTTACTTTATCGTTGCCGCTTTGGCCGGCTTTTTTAGCTTTTTTGCCGACATCGGCTTGTCCGCCGCTTTGATTCAAAAGCACAAATCCCCGTCCAAAAAAGAAATCCGCTCCACCTTCACTCTCCAACAAATCCTGGTTTTAACCATTAGTCTCATCGTCTTTCTCCTCTCCAATAAAATCGCTCAGTTTTACGGTTTATCCCAGGCCGGCCTTTATCTTTTATACGCTCTAATCGCTTCTTTTATCTTAAGCAGTTTCAAAACCATCCCCTCGGTCCTGGCCGAGCGCCGGCTGGATTTTGACAAGCTGGTTATCGTCCATGTAGCCGAAAGCATTATCTTTAACTTTACCGTTGTTATCTTGGCTTGGCGGGGACACGGCCTTTACAGCTATATCTATGCCATCTTAGCCCAGGCTATTTTCGGCGTTACCGCCTTAAACCTGCTTATCAAATGGCCCTACGGCTACTCCTTCTCTTTTTCTAATCTAAAGGGCCTTCTGCACTTTGGCATTCCTTATCAATTCAACTCCCTCCTAGCCCAATTCAAAGACAGGTTGATGATCATGTTTTTAGGCAAGGTCATCGGCTCCCAGGGAGTTGGCATTCTGGGCTGGGCCGAAAAATGGGCCAATCTGCCCCTAAGATATATTATGGATAACACTATGAAAGTAGCCTTTCCGGCTTGGTCCCGGCTTCAACACCAAAAACAAATCCTAACCAAGGCTATCGAGATTACCCTGTTTGTTTTATCTTTCCTTATCTTCCCAGTAGCTTTTGGCCTTCTGGTTTCGGCCAAGCCGTTCGTCCTTTTAATCCCCAAGTACCAAAAGTGGCTGCCGGCCATTATTCCGCTTTATTTTTACGTCTTTAACGCCGTCGTCGCCTCGATCTCAACCCCGCTGACTAATGCCCTATCAGCCGTCGGCAAAATTAAGCTAGTCAGCCTATTTATGGTCTACTGGACAGCTTTGACTTGGCTTTTTACCCCATATCTGGCTTACCGCTTTGGATTTTTGGGCGTTTCCTACTCGGTTGGCATCATCGCTTTATTAACCATCCCGGTTATTTATATAAGCGCTAAACAGCTTGATATCAAGGTTCTGTCCACCATTCTCCCCAACCTTTTAAACTCAAGCCTTATGGGCCTGATCGCCTTTACCCTTTTTAATATCCTGCCTTTAACTTGGCTCAATTTTCTTGTTATCATCTTCATCTCTGCCGTCTTTTACCTTGTCCTCTCCTTTAAATTCCTTGGCCGTAAATTAAAACAAAGCTACCAACTACTTTTGACCAAATGATAAACTCCCCCCTAATTATCACTCACGAGATTTTCTTGATTTGGCTTATTGCTTTTGTTATTTTAGCTTTCTTGGCTTTAAATAAGTATCTAGATAAGACAAAAAACCTGTTTATAATCCTCTTGTCTCTTATTTGGTCATTTCCTGTGATTCGATCCGGCCTGCCGACCAAGTTCGGTCTTGGCTTTTGGGGGCCAAACGGCCATGATGCCATCTGGCACCTGGCCCTGAGCCAATCAATTCTAAACGGCTTGCCGATCAAGCATCCAACACTATCCGGACAGCCCTTAACCAACTATCATTTCGGCTTTGATCTGGTTCTGGCTTTCTTATCCAAACTCACCCATATTCCTTTAACCTTTCTTTACTTCCAGATCCTGCCACCAATTATAGCCTTAGTCATCTTAATTTTAAGTTACAAGCTTTTTATCCGCCTTTTCAGCAGTCAAAAAGGAGCTCTTTTTAGCCTCTTTTTTATCGTCAACGCCGGCTCGCTTGGCTTTATTATCTCGATTATCAAAAAGCAAGCCGTCGGCGGCGAATCAGCTTTCTGGGCTAATCAAGCAATCTCAACTCTTTTAAACCCGCCTTTTGCCACCAGTCTTATCTTAATCTTGGCCGCTTTACTTCTGATAACTAAAAAAACAAAAACCAGGCTTGATTATCTTTTGATCTTAACCTTGCCGGCGGTTACTTTATGGTTTAAGGTTTACGGCGGTTTGTTCGCCGGCTTTGTCGTCGGCCTCTGGTTTATCCGGCAACTTTATCTGAAAAAAGCCAACTTCTCAAACACCTTAACCTCAGCTTTTGGCGGCTTCTTATTCTTAGCTTCCTTAAAATCATTAACCGGCGGCCAATCGCTTATAGTTTTTAAGCCGCTTTGGTTTGTGGTTAACATGTTTATCTTTCCAGATAGGGTAGGGTGGTTTAAGTTCGGCCAAGCCTTAACCACTTATTTGCAGTCTTTCAACCCCAAACTTATCATGGCTTTGCCTGTTGCTTTAGCTATTTTTTATCTGGGCAACTTCGGCACTCGGATTATATCTTTAGCAAGCTTTAAGCGCTTTGACAAGCAAAATAAAGATTTACTACTTGTCTTGTGGGCCGGCATAATCACCTTCACCCTAATCCCAATCTTTATCATCCAAAAAGGCACACCCTGGAACTCAATCCAGTTTCTTTATTACCCTCTCTTTTTCACTGCCTTTCTCTCCGGCACGTTTTTTATAGGCCTACCTCATTCATTCAAATTTTCAAATTTCAAATTTCAAATTAAAAATTTAGTCATCATGATTGCTATCATGATGACTATCCCCACCACCATCGCCACCTTATCCTATTACACTCCTAAAATCCCCCATGCCAGCCTGCCGTGGGAAGAGGTTAGGGCCTTATCATTCTTAGCCAAGCAACCGCCCGGCAACGTTTTGGCTCCGCCATACAATCCATATCTAAAAGACATCTACAATAACCCAACGCCTCTTTTTGCCTATGTCGACACTGCCTACATTACCGCCTTCTCCGGCAAAACTGCCTATCTGGCCGATACCATGAACCTTGATATCTCAGGCTACGATTACAAAGACAGGCAAACCAACCTTAGTCGGCTTTATGACCCTGATCTTGCCGACTCCTACAAAAACAAACTCTTAGCTAAAATAACCCAACAAAACAGCTTAAAATACATCTACATCCTTCACCTGCCCCAATACAAACTCACCCCGCCGCCCCCTTGGCAAAAAATCTACCAAAACTCCCTGGTCGAGATTTGGCAAATCAAAAAATAATCTTGCTCAGTCAAATTACAACCAAATTCATATTGCTAATTTTTTAACCTGCAATCAACACACTGGTCCAAATCTTCTTATTAAGTTCAAACATAAATCACCTTTTCAATTTGTTTAACTTGTCAACTCAACCCGTTATATAATATTCCCATGCCAACTCTTAATCACGATAAAATGAGACCCAATAGGCTCTTGCAAAGTGAATACGGTCAATATTACAAACTTTACGATGCAGACAGCCACCCCCAACAACGCAAACACTTAATCGAGGAAATTTGCAACTTAGTCACCACGACCAAAGAAAGGAGACTATCTCCTCTACGCATATTAGATATAGGTTCCGGCGCCCAACTTCTAGAAAAGGAACTCTTTCAAAAACACCCAGAATTAAAGCAAGAGATAATTATAGTAACTCTGGACATAGTCTCAATAAATCCAAGCCGCCTGCATTTCCCTCACGTCCAATCTGATGCCGCCTTTTTACCCTTTCAAGATAGATATTTCGACCTTGTAGTATCAAACATGGCCCTTGATTTTGTTGCCCCAAAAGAAGACACCGGTAGGCGCAATCATTTATTTGAAGAAATTGGTCGTGTCACTAAATTCGATGGTAGGCTTATTGCCAATTTACATCATCCAAATCTAGAAATCGATTACTACACGTATCAAAAAGCCCGCACAGAAGCCGCAACAAGCATATCCAAACTCAGAAAACAGTTATCAAAGGCAAATGGCCACGCTCAAGAGCAGATTGAAAGAGAGATCTTAAGCATGCAGGTAGCAATCAATGACGCACGGTTCAGATATTGGGAAATATCACGCCACGTCTTTGCAGACTTAGATGAGATTAGGGAATTTGTAGCAAATTTCCCTTTTTTCAAAATTATAAAAATAGAAGAACAACAATCTGATTCAGAAAAATGGTTCCATCTGATTCTAGAAAAAAAGAATGATAAAATAAAATAATCAAATGACAAAACCTATTTTAACAGTTATCATCTCAACTTTCAACGAAGCCAAAAACATCGCTGAAGCCATAGATTCGGTTAAAAAGAACATAAAAACTCCGCACACAATCGTGGTTTGGGATACCAGCTCAACCGATCAAACGGTTGTCTTCGCCAAACATGCCGGAGCTAAAGTCATAAGCCACCCGCCA
>JAADGY010000070.1 GCA_013152165.1 bacterium | reverse complement strand
CCATGGAACAGATTCGGGATCTGGAATAAACAGGAACACAACCTAGAAAACGTTTTAGCATGTTAACACTATCACACTCTAGAGTGTGATAGTATCATCTCTAAAAGACTACTACTCCAACAGAGAAAATACTATCGTACTCTAGAGTATGATAGTGCCATTTCTGTTGGTTTTTTTGCTTATCAGGGAAGATAAATTCTTTGTTTTTGTTTGTTTTGTTTTTTCTTTTCCCTTGTTTTTCTCAACCTTTCCGAGGTCGGATAGAGATAACCGACCTCGGGAGTTTGGGGGGAGAGTGGAAGTTGGTTTTTGTGAGTGGGGAGGTTCGAAGGGTGAGAGGGGGGAGCTAATACTACACCACTATATAGTGGTGTAGTAAAAATTAGTTTTAAAGTTGGCGGTGGGAAATATTTTGGCTTAAGCTCTTTGGGCGCCAAGCGACTCCAAAAAGCTGACAACTTCTTCAAGGTGTTTTTGAAGAAGCTCCTGATCATTGGCTTCCATGTTTAACCGCAGCAAAGGCTCTGTATTTGATGGTCGAATATTAAACCAATAATCATCATAATCCAGCCTTATGCCGTCAAAGTCTAAGATTTGACTGGCGGAGGAGCCAAAATGGTCTTTGACTTTTTTAATAACAGCCTGCTTATCATCGACTTCAAAATTAATCTCGCCGCTTTGGGGATATTTGTTATATTTGTCATAAATTTGGGAGAATTTAAGCTTATGCAGGCTGGCGTATTCTAAAGCCAAAAGTAAACTTAAGATGGCGTTGTCAGCATAGTAAAGATCGCGGTAAAAATAATGGCCGGAGTGTTCGCCGCCAAAAACCGCACCGGTTTCCCGCATAATCCTTTTAATATTGCTGTGGCCGACTGGAGTAATTTGGCCCTGGCCGTTTTTTGCCTTAATTACTTCTGGGATTATCCGGCCGGTAACGATGTTGTAAAGAATCAAACCGCCGGGATATTTGTCCAATAAATGTTCAGCCAATAAAGCCGTGGTTTGAGTGCCGGATAACAAGCGGCCGGTTTCATCCATGATGAACATGCGGTCGCCGTCGCCGTCAAAGATAACTCCTAAATCGGCTTTTTCCTGGCGAACTTTTTGCTTAACAGCTTCAATAGCCTCAGGCAAAAGCGGGTTGGGAATATGGTTGGGAAAAGAACCGTCTAGATCAAAGAAAAGCGGAATTATTTCCAGATTAGGCAGGTATTGGTTGAACTTGGGAATAAAATGGCCGGCCATGCCGTTGCCGGCGTCGATGACGATTTTAAACGGCTTAATGTTGCTGGAATCGACGATGGATAAGTTGGCTTTGATCCAGTCGGTCCAGATATCCTTGTTGGTAATTTGAGTTTGTTTGGTGCCGGTCGGCAGGGGCTGATTAAGATCGGTTACTATATCCCTTAGCTTATAAAGCCCGGTTTTGCCGCCGACTGGGATGGCGCCTTTTTGGGTGATTTTCATACCGTTGTACTCCGGCGGGTTGTGGGAAGCGGTGATCATGATGATTAAATCCGCTTGCGGATATTTGCCGCCGACAAAATAGCTCATATCGGTAGAAATCAGACCAAGGTTCCAGATATTATCAACCAAGCCGGTGAAGCCGTCAACTAAGGCTTTGTAAACCCCGGGGGAAGACAGCCGCATGTCATAGCCGATGGCGACGGTTTGCGGTTTATATATTTGATACAGCCCCTGGGCAATGCGGCGAACGCCGTCAACGTCTAAATCCTTATCCATGACCGCCCGAATATCATAATCTTTAAAAATAACAGGGTTAATAATCATAACCAACCTCCTTTAAACTAAATAAAAAAAGGTTAAGAGCCAGTTTTGGGTCTTTGTATTTAGTTTTGCCGGTTTTGTAATTTAAATCAAAGTCAAGCAGTTTCTGATGAAACTCTAGGATTTCAGGGATGGTGTAGTTGCCGGCTTGGCTTTTAAGTTTTTGCTGATAGAATCCCTTGGCGGTTTGGCGGGGCGATTTCCAAATAACAAGATCCTGGAGCCTTTTGATGATCATGAAAAGAAGCAGTTCATAGGCAATGTCAGCTTGTTTAATAAGACTAGGAGTGCTGGTGAATTTCTTCCGGCCGATTAAATCAAGGATGTCAAACATGTAATTTTTTTGTTTGTATTTTAAGGTCTTATCAAAAAAACGAGGCGGGTTTTTAAGCATTTTAAGCTCAATAATAATGAAGTCCATGTTGGCAGGCTTTGTTTGCTTTAGCAGTTTTTTAAGTTTGTCTTTTAGTTTAGTTTTACGGCCGGTGAACATGGGTTATCTTGATGATTTTATGTCCATCAAACAAAGAAGGATTTGTGATGTGGGACCAGTCATTCAGATTGTCTTTTTCAGCGTCAAACCAGATCAGATCGGCTTGGGGGTTTTTAGCTTTGATACTTGTTAAAAGGTTGGAAAAGGCTTTAGAAACTAGGTGTAGATTGTCGCCGTAGATTAGGTACTTCATGATCCACTTTAATTATACCCAGTCCATGCAGGAGGCGGTATCTAATTAGGCTGAGCTTGAAGGGTTTGCAGGAGCCTGGTCTTTGTCGCGTTGGCTGGGTAGATGATTAATGTGGCTGGTTTTTGCTTAATTTTATTGATGATCTGCCAGGCTAAAATGGTTTGTTTTATGGTGGGGAAAAGACGGTGCTGGCGATTAAAAAAGGCGGTGAAGAGGCGGTTGTATGGATTTTGATCCGTGATTTGATAAGTTTGACCATCAACGGTGACGGTTGTTTGTTTGACGGCGGTTTTTTTGGCGGTTAAAAATGTGGTTTTGATGCCGGCCAGCTGCAGATTTAGATAAACCGCGGTTTCGGTTTGGGACGGCCGGCCCAGTTCTTTAACATAGCTTTGATATTGGCCTTTTTTATACTCAAACAGTTTAAGCTGATCGGCTGATGTCAGGCTGGGAATCAGTTTGAAAGCGATGTTTAAAAAATGATTTTGAACCATATCTTTTAAAGCGCCGATTTTATCATAATAGCTTATCCTGTTGGCCAAGCCGACCTTTTCTAGGGCGGTGATTGACAAACGTTTCTTGGGCTTTGATTTTAGGTTTAAAACCTCCTTTTTAAATAGGTAGTGGTCGGATAAATAAAGGCGGTTTGTCAGTTTGGCTTTTGCAATTTTGTTTTGCAATAAAATGGCCGAGTCAAGATCAAAACCAAAAGGCTTTTCGATTAAAAACCGGCATTTGATCGGCTGTTTGGCTTTAATGTCAAGCAAAAAATCAATGACGCCGGGGACTACCTGGGGCGGCAGAGCTAAGTAAAAATAATTAATGTTTGCCTTGTCCAAAAGCTTTATGAGTTTGTCTTTGGATTTGTCATCAAAGGTGATTTGTTGATAGCTTATTTGATTGGCGGCGCTGGAGGCGGCTGCTGATTGGCTTAGCCCAATAAGGTTTAGGTAATCTGCTGTTTTTAGCGGCCGCCGACTCAGG
>JAADGY010000051.1 GCA_013152165.1 bacterium | reverse complement strand
TGCCCAGCATTTGCATGCTGGGCAAAATTCCAAATGTCCAAACTCGCCTCGTTTTGCGAGGCGAGTAAATACTGAATTCTAAATAACAAATTCTAAAAAGTCCACCTGTGGCGGAAGGGGGATGAATTTTTAATTTTTAATTTGAAATTTTTATTCAATTTTAAAATCTAAATTTTTAATGTTTAAAAGATGTTAGGAGAGGTGGCGCTGACTTTTTAAGGTTCTGGGTGTTTTGGGGAATTAGATTTGGGATCTGGAGGGGGGCAGGGGCTGGGGAGTTCGGATTTTGACTTTTTGGGCAATAAAAGCTTGAGGTGGGATAGGGTGTTATAATAGGAAGTTATAAAAAGCATGCTGGGCTTTGATCGGCCTTCCTGGTTTGATAAAATTAAACCTTTCCCAGCAGAAGTTAAAAGGAGGTAAAAGATGGCAAAGTACACGGTTGATGTTTCATTAAAGAGTTTGCTTTCGGCTGGATGTCATTTTGGCCATACAACGGCTAGGTATAATCCAAAAGTAGACCCGTTTGTTTACACGATAAAAAATAAAGTAGTGATTTTTGATCTGGCCAAAACCAAAGAAAAATTGCTGGAGGCTTTGGATTTTTTGTATAAAACCGCGGCAGAGGGAGGCGAGATAGTTTTTGTGGGAACCAAAAGACAAGCGGCCGATATTATTAAGGAAGAAGCGGTCAAAGCCGGCGTGCATTATGTCAATATGCGCTGGTGGGGCGGCACTTTGACTAATTGGAATCAAATTAGCCAAAGAATCAAGTACCTAAAAGAAATGGAAGAAAAGCTTGAGTCAGGTGATTTGGATCATTACACAAAGTTGGAAAGAGTTCGGTTGGATCGCAAGCTAAAAAGGCTTAGGCGTTTTTTAGAGGGATTGTTTGGCTTTTCCGGCCGGCCGGCGGCTTTGGTGGTGATAGACATTAAAAAAGAAGCGGCGGCGGTCAGGGAAGCCCGCAGGCTGGGGGTGCCGGTGGTAGCGATGGTTGATTCAAATGTTGATCCGGATTGGGTGGATTATCCGATCCCGGCCAATGATGATGCGGTGGCGTCGATCAAGCTGATTATGGAAAAGATTGGCGAAGCTGTTTTAGCCGGCCGGCAGGAGTATGAAAAAAAACAAAAAAAGGCGGTGGAGAAAGAGGCTAAAAAGGCAAAAAAAGAAAAGAAAGAAAAAACTAAAAAAGTTAGCAAAGCAAAAGGAGGCAGTAAATGACGGTTGATTTGAAATTAATTCAACAGTTAAGGCAGGCTAGCGGAGCCGGCGTAATGGATGTTAAGAAGGCTTTGGAGGAAGCCGGCGGCGATGTTGACAAGGCGCGGGAAGTTCTTAAGCAAAAGGGTTTGGAGAGGGCGGCTAAGAAAAAAGACAGAGAAACCAAGGAAGGCTATATAGGTGTTTATCAGCATCATAACGGCAAGGCGGTAGGCGTAGTGGTACTGTTGTCCGAGACGGATTTTGTCGCCCGCAATAGGAAGTTCAAACAGTTAGCTTATGATTTGGCTATGCAGGCGTGTTCGATGAGGCCGGCTAGCTTGGATGAGTTAATGGAGTCTGATTTTATCAAGCAACCAGGGACAAAGGTTAAGGATGTCTTAGACCAAGCGATTGCCACCTTGGGCGAAAACATCCAGATAAAAGAAGTAAAGTATTTCCAAATCTAGAAAACACGGCCACGGCTAAGATTAGACAGTCAAGATGTCTTTTTCCTTGCGGTCGTAAAGCTCTTCTAGTTTTTGATTATATTGGTCGATTAACTGCTGGACCTGTTTTTCTTGGTGTTTGGCTTCATCCTCGCTGATGTTTTTAGATTCAAACTCGTCTTTAATGGCATCCATGATTTCGTGTCTGATTTGGCGGATTAGGATTTTGCCCTCTTCTATCTTTTTTTTGGCGACTTTGACCAATTCCTGGCGCCTTTCCTGTGACAGGGGCGGGATGTTGATTCTTATCAGGTTGCCGGCGATGTTTGGGTTTAAGCCGATGTTGGCTTGGCTTATGGCCTTGGCTATTTTTTCGGTTATAGAAGCGTCAAAAACCTGGATCATAAGAGTTTGGGGCTTGGGGGTAGAGATGGTGCCAAGTTCTATGATTTTCATTGGGGCACTGCCTTCGTAGGCTTCGACTCTGATGTCTTCTATAAGGGCGGCGTTGGCTCGGCCGGTGTGAAGTTTGTTTACTTCTTGAAGGGTGAGCTGGTAAGCTTTTTCAAGTTTTTGCTTTAGTGTGTCTGTGTTTAACATGGACCCCCTGTTTAAATTTTAAGTAACCTAGTTTAATTATATATGAGCGAACTACCGAAGTTAAATTAATTAAAGTTGGCACGACATTAAGGGCGGCAATCTTTATTATTTGTGAATATGGCTTAGATTGGTGTGTCTGACATAGAGTTTGTATAATTAAAGTCATGGAGTCAGCGGCTATATTCATTTTTTTTAATATTATTTGTAGTGGTATTGGTCCATGAGATAGGTCATTTTTTGACAGCGCGGTGGTTTGGGGTCAAGATTGAAGAGTTTGGGATTGGTTTGCCCCCCCGGATAATGACGCTGTTTAAAGGAAAAGAGACCCTTTATAGTTTGAATTTATTGCCGATCGGCGGCTTTGTTAGGCTGTACGGAGAAGAGTTGGTCGATGGTTTGAAAGCCAAGAAGCGGGCGTTTGTTTTTAAACCTTGGTGGGTCAAGGTGATTGTCTTGTTGGCGGGAGTGACGGCGAATTTTTTGTTGGCCGGGTTTTTGTTCGGCGTTTATTATTTTTTTGAAGGCATCTCGGTGCCGTCGGATACAAGTGTGACGATTACTTATGTGATGCCTGGGTCGGCGGCGGATAAAGCCGGACTGCAGGAAAAGGATAAAATAGAGTTGATTTATGGGGATGATGAACAGGTTGTGATTCCCAAAACTCCTGATGATGTGATTAAGTTTGTCTCTTCAAGGCCGGCCCAAAAAGTGCATTTTAAGGTTCGGCGGGTGTTTGGCTACAACAAGTCAGAGGTGAAGGATGTGGTGGTAATTCCGGTAGACCGGGATGGAAAAGGCCGGATCGGGGTGATGGTGTCGCCTTTGGAGGTGAAGTTTTATCCTTGGTATAAGCAGGTGCCGCTGGGAGTTTGGTACGGATTTAAAGACTCGGTCAGCTGGTTTGTGATGATAGGAGAAAGCTTGGGCGGCTTGGTAAAAACGGTGTTTAGGGAGTTTAAGGTCCCTGAAGGAGTAACCGGGCCGGTAGGTATTTATCAAGTGACTAGCCAAATAGCCGGAACCGGGGTTATGAATTTGATTCGGTTTGTGGGAGTGCTGTCTGTTAATTTGGCGGTGATAAATTTACTGCCCTTGCCGGCGCTGGACGGGGGCAGGGTGGTGTTTGTTGTTTTGAACGGCTTAATCCCGTCTGATCGGGTGAAGAGAATAGAGTATTGGGTTCATTTAGTGGGAATGGCGATGTTAATATTGTTGATGATATTAATTACTTTTAATGATGTTCTTAGGTTAAGAAAATAGGATGAAAAGGATTATTGCCACACATATAAATCCGGATTTGGATGCGCTGGCGGCTTGCTGGCTGATAAAAAGGTATTGGAATGAGTGGGGGGATGCAGAGATAAAGTTTGTACCGGCCGGGAGTTTGTATACAGGCAGTAAGGGCGAGGAGGTGGTTCATGTTGATACCGGCGGAGGTGAGTTTGACCATCACCAAGCCGGCGGTGTTGGCCGGTTGAGTTCTGCTGCCGAGCTGGTGTTTAAGAAGCGGGTTAAAACCATTAAATGGTTAAAGGATACAGAGAAAGAGGCGTTAAGGCGAATGATCCAGGTGATTACCGAGATTGATAATTTTAGAGAGCTGACTTGGCCTGGGGCAAGTGAAGACCGGTATGATTTTGGTTTGCACGAGATTGTCAATGCCTGGTCGGGCATGTATGCTGATGACAGCCAAAGAGTTGTAGCCATGGGGTTTGCGGCTTTGGATGCGGTGTTGGTGGTGTTTAAGAACAAGGTGCGGGCGGAGGGGCAGATAAAGGAAAAAGGGTGGGAGTTTGAAAGTAAATGGGGCAAGGGCTTGGCGATCGAGAGCGGGAATTCATATATAGAACATTTAGCCCAAAAGATGGGGTATGTAGTGGTGGTGCGGCGGCATCCGAAAAAGGGATTTGTTAGGATCACGGCCAGGTGGGATAAGGATGTCGATTTGACCGAGGTTTATGAAAGGTTAAAAAATAAAGACCCTAGGGCTACTTGGTTTTTACACGCATCAAAATGCATGGTGTTAAACGGGGCCCGGAGCAACCCGAAAATGACAGCTACGAAGTTAAGCTTGGAGGAAGTGGTGGGAGAAATAAGTGAAAAGTTGATATGAGTTAGAAAGTTTATAAAGTTAAAAGTTTATAAAGTTAAAAGCGACAAAGAGACAGAAGGGACTCCCCAACTTCATTGGAATGAAGTTATGGGGGCAGGCAGAGTGTGTAGAGGGGATAAAGAGACAGGAAACAACTAATAAGTAGGTAATAAGATAAAAATGTCGAAACTCAAATGTCAAATGTTAAATTTACATCTTAAATCTTAAAACTTACCCTGAACCAGATTCTTAACTTTGTGTCGGAGACGGTTCAGGGTTGCCCCGAACTAAGACTTCGTTCTAGTTCGGGGCAAAGTTCATAAAGCCTAAAGGTAAAAGGGGCAGGGAAAAAATTTTCAATTTTCAATGGCCCATTTCCAATGAA
>JAADGY010000022.1 GCA_013152165.1 bacterium | reverse complement strand
GCTCTTCCCTTTTTTGTTTTTTCAATCTTTCCGAGGTCGGTTATCTCTATCCGACCTCGGGAGTTTGGGGATGGAGAGTGGAGAGTTTGATCTTGTGAGTGGGGGAGTTTAAAAAAAGAGGGGGGGAGGCGAACATTACACCACTATATCGTGGTGTTGTAGTAAGCACCAGAGATGGGTTTGTGATTTTACTAATCATCGGGTTTGGAGGGTGTGGTTTTAAGAGGGATTCTGGGAATACAAAGGGTTTTAAGGTCTTGAAAAAAGTTTGTTTCTGACAATGTCAGCCATGGCCAAGGCTATTTCAAAAATTTGTTTAGCGGCGGCCGGGTTGTTTTTGAATTGAAGATAGTTTGACCTTACTTCTAGGACTTTTTTGACCATTTGGGCGGCGGCCGGGGTATATCTTTCTTGGTAAAAATCAATCATTTTGGGTTTGTTTTTGATGTAGCCAAGATATTTTTTATCGGCCAGCTCTTGATCGGACATAGCTACTTCAATACCTAAATAAATGATATTTTTAGCATTAACTAAGGATTCGTTTAATAAAAGGTTTGAATCTTCTTGGCTATATTGAGCAGGGGCTCGGGAAAGAGGGGTTGAAAAAAAGATTAAGTCAAGCATGGCTTTGTCTTTTAGATCTTGGGCTGTGATCGGAGCCACTGCCAAGGATCCAAGAAAGTCCTGGCCAAGCAACAGCTTGTTGGCGCTTTTTAGGCCTTGTGTGAACCATTTGTTAAAGACAACCCCGTTCATAGCATTAATTTCCGGCAGGCTGGTGATGATGGGGTTTATCGAGATTTCAAAACTATGTTTATAGACAGGTTTTATGTATCTGAAGGGCCGAAACTCTATTTTTATAGTCGCTTCTTGGGAAAATGCTTCCTCCAACTGCCGGCAGATTTTGCCTATAACTAAATAATCTTGTGGCGTGGGAGCGGTTTTGAATATCAATAAAAAATTAATATCCGGCCTATCAAGGCTGATTTTGCCGAAAGCAAAACTGCCAACGATGTAGAAGCTGTTAAGCCGATGAATAAGCCGGGCTTTTGTTTTATCTTCAAACAACACAGCGGCCTTGCGGATTAGGCTTTGAATATCAAGCTTGGTTTGGGAGTTGGCTTTAAAAGGCATTTGATGGAGAATGAAATTAGGCCGGTTGGGATTAAGGTCAAAAAATCATCGGCGTTTTTTCTTTTTATAAAATATGGTTTTGTTATAATATAGCGACCAAGCTTAACTACTGGCAATGTTGAAAATTTGCCTAAAATATAGGTAAGAATCTAAAAAGGTTAACAATGCAGTTAAATAATTATCTAACCGTGTCCCAAGCGGCCAGGCTGTTGAATGTCCATCCCAACACCCTAAGGCGGTGGGAAAAAGAAAAGAGATTGGTTCCTTTAAGAAACAGTGCGACTAACTACCGCCAATATACTTACCAGCAAGTTACAAGTTTTCTACTGCGGGGCCGCTTGCCTAAAATCGAGATTAAGTGGGGATATGCTTACGCTAAAAAAGCTCGGGCTGAAGAGCTAAGCCTAGCGCGGCGAAGTTTAGAGGTAGTAGTCAGCCAAGAAGCGACCACTTATGAAAATCAGGTAGACAAGCGATTGTTTGAGTTGCTTAAGGAAGCGGTTGAGTCCGGGGTGAAGATTCGTTTTATCAGAAATTTGGGCAGTTTGATGATGAAAGAGCGGGCAAAAGCAATGAGCCGGCTGGGGATAAAAACTAAGCATAGGCCGGTGGCCGGAGTAACTTTTAGTATAAGGGATAAGCAAACAGTTAGAATCGAAATTCCAAACGATAATGACAATCAGCGTTTAAATCTGATCATCCATGATTCCAAGGTAGCCTCGTCTTTTTTAATGCTGTTTGAAAAAATGTGGAGGGGTTAGGGCTTATTTTTCGGGCCGGTAGATGACGTCAAGAGTTTTGGTGGTGTGTTTGTTTTTAAAAGCGGCGTCGATAATTATTTGGTTAATGCCAGGGAGTAAAATGATCGGCTGTTCAAACCGGCCTTGTTCATCGGCGGCGGTGGTTAACTGATTAACCGAAACTTTAGCATAAGGCAGAGTACTGCCCTTAACAAAAATGCGGGCCTGAGCGGTGATCTGAACATCTTGAGGCTGATAAATTTTTAAGGGCGGAGGAAAGATATACCAGCGAAAATACCAGACCAAAGCTAGGACAACAAAAAGAACAAAGCTAAAAGGCAGGATCAGCCAGTTAAAACGCCGCTGGGGCAGGATTAAGCTGGAGTTAAGCAGGTCCCGTGGGGCGATTTTGCCTGATGGATCGATGCCAAAGTCGCGCTTAAAAACAGCCAGAGTTTGATATTCGTCTATTTGCAAAAAGCGGGCGTAATTGCGGATAAATCCCTGGGCGGCGGCTAATGAATCAAAAGTCTCAAATCGATTGTCTTCGATAGCTTTAAGAAAGGTCTTTTTGATTTTGGTGACAGAAGCAACTTGATCAAGTGAAATATTTTGTCTTAGACGGTGAGTTTTAAGGATCTGACCAACGGTTTTCATACTACTAGTTTATCTGATCAAGCGAACTTATCAGAACCTTGCGTCTTTTCAGGCCTGATTCAGCCGGGGCGACCCAGCCTTTGGCTTCCATTTCTTCAACCAGCCGAGCGGCTTTGTTATAACCAATCTTTAGGCGCCTTTGGAGCAGGGAAACAGATATTTCCCCCAGGGCGATGGCGGTTTGAGTGGCTTCAAGCAGTTCAGGATCCATGCTGGGCCTGGACGATGGGGTTGAGCGGGAAGAGCCGGACTGATATTTAGCCGATGGGTAGGCAGAGGTAATTTCGGATTGATAGTCAATTAAATCATGGTATTTGCGGCGGATGTATTCGGTTAGGTTTTTAACTTCGGCGGTAGAGATAAAGGCGCCTTGGATTCTTTGGGGGGTGGCCTGATCCGGCGGCAAAAAGAGCATATCACCCTTGCCCAGAAGCTTCTCGGCGCCGGTGGAGTCTAGGATGACCTTGGAATCAACCCCAGAGGTAACGTAAAAAGAAATGCGGGTGGGGATGTTGGCCTTAATCAAGCCGGTGATGATGTCAACCGACGGCCTTTGAGTAGCCAGAATTAAATGAATGCCGACAGCTCGAGCCATCTGGGCCAGCTGGGTGATAGTTTTTTCAACTTCGTTGGGAGAATAAAGCATGATCTGGGCCAGCTCGTCGATGACGATGACTAAAAACGGCATTTTTTCAATACCCATTAGTTTGTGGTATTCGGCGATGTTGCGGACTCCAACTTCAGAAAGCTGGCCGTAGCGTTGGTGCATTTGTTCAACTGCCCATTTTAAAGAAGACAAGACTTTATCAGCGTCCTTGATAACCGGCGTCATTAGGTATGGCAGATCGTGGAAAAGAGTCAGCTCCACCCGTTTGGGATCGATCAAAATCATTTTTAGTTCCTGGGGGGTGGCCTTGTATATTAGCGAGACTATCAGATTGTTTAAGAAGACGGATTTGCCGGAGTTGGTAGCTCCAGCGACTAGTATGTGGGGCATTTCGGCTAAATCGACAACGCGGAGGCGGCCGCCGACATCCTTGCCTAAAGCAAAGGTCAGCTTGGATGGGTGCTTTTGGAAAATGGGGTGAGACAAAATTTCAGCGGTGGGGACAAGCTCTAGACTGCGGTTGGGAACCTCGATGCCGATTAAAGACTCGCCTGGGATCGGGGCTTGTATACGAATCCGGCCTTGGGGGGCGGCTAAGGCTAGGGCCAAGTTGTTTTGAAGCGAGATGACCTTGGACAGTTTGGTGCCGGGAGCGATTTCTAAGGCGTATTGAGTAACGGCGGCGCCTTTGTTGACTCTAACAACCCTACCCCGTATGCCGAAGCTTTCAAGGGTGGACTCGATCCGATGGGAGTTTTCTTTGATGTTGCCCCGGTCGGCCGGTTTGGTTTGAGTCAGGGCTATCAAGTCAAGAGGCGGCGGCGTCCATTGAATCAGGCCGGGGGCAGCTTTGGCGGCAGAGGGTTTAGCCGAGGGGGTTTGGTCAGCCGCTGGGGGCGGAGGGGGCGGGGGAGCCGGCAGTTTTAAGTCGGGCTGGCTTGATTTGGAGGTTTTGGGTTGTGGCTGTCGGGCTTTAAGTTTTTGTAAAAGAGTTAAACTTTTTTGGAAAAGCCTAAAAGGCAAAAGAAGGAGTTTAATTATGGGCTTGGCGAAAGAGGCTAATTTGTTTAAAAAGGCCAAAATATCATTGAGGGAAAGGTCAAAGATAAGCATAAAGGCGATAAGCAAGCCGGAAGCAAAAACGCTAAGGGTGATAAGCGAGCCAAACTGGCGCTCAAAGAACGACCAAGCAAGCTGGCCGATTAAGCCTTGGCGGAAAAGAGCGGTGAAGGTGATGAAAGTCAGCCAACTGCCGATGATGTGGTTAAGGTAGATAGTGATTTTTTTAAACCGAAAGAAAAAAAGGGCGGTGATAAACAGGCTAAAGATTAAGAACAAAAGGCCAAAGCCGACAAGCTTGTCCAAAAGAATGTTAAGCGACATCAAGGTCTGGCCTGACGGGTGAAGCCTGGCGGCTAAAGCAACCAGGGTCAGAATCAAAAAAACAAAAGCTGAAAGGTTGGTGATAACCTCTTTTTTCAGCTTAAGCTTTATTAGTTTGCGTTTGCGTCCACGTCTGGCCATGGTTTTAATTTATCCTATAGTATTGAGCTTGTCAACCGTAATTATTTATTAATACGGAATCTTGTTGGCGAGTAGGATTTTTTCGACGGCTTGGCTGGATGGCTTAGGTCAACAGCCTCAACAACGATAAGCGGCTCCCGCTTGGTTTGCTGATAAAAAAACCTTTCCATCTTGCGTTGGACTTTTTTGAAAAAATCCTGGTTAAGGTTGGTCAGGCCGGTAAAGGCTCTAAGTTTTTGGCGGGCTTTATCAAAAAGATCGGCGGATAAGGGATTGAAAACAAAGCCTCGGGATAAAATGACCGGCGTTTGGGTGACGCCGTTGGCCAGAGGGAAGACGATAAAAACAACGCCAGCCCGGGCCATGATCCGCCTTTCTTCCAAAACGATGGTGCCGACATCGCCGATGCCCTTGCCGTCAACGACGACGTCTTTAAGCTTCAAGGCCGGACCAAAGGTATATTTATTGGGATAAAGGTGGATAAATTGGCCGTTTTCAGGAATAATGACGTCGCTGTCCTTGTAATTAAATTTCTGCATCATGACTTTTTTGTACGAAAACAAATGCCGATACTGGCCGCCGATGGGCATTAAAAATTTAGGCTTAACCATGGAAGTTAGTTCAATTAATTCATCGCGCGAGGCGTGGCCGCTGACGTAGAGCTCATCGGATATATCAGGGTAAAGAATATCGATGCCTTTTTTGGTTAAAAGGTCGATAACGGTGTAAACGTTTATTTCATTGCCAGGTATGGCATCGGACGAGAAAATAATTTTGTCGCCTTTTTCGGCCCTAACGTAAGGGTGGCGGCTTTCGGCCACCCGGCGCAGAGATGAATCGATCTGGCCTTGGCTGCCGCCGATAAGATAGGTTAGCTTATGGGGCGGCAAGGTCATGGCGGCTTGGGGATCGATGACTTTTTGAGCCGGCAGGTAAAGATATTTTAAACGGCCGGCAACGTCAAAGGCGGTTTGGATGGACCGGCCGACCGGGACGATAAAACGGTCGGTTTCTAAACTGGCGTTGATGGCCTGCTGGAAACGGGCCAGGTTGGATGAAAAGGTGGTTAAAAAGAATCGGCCGGTGGTGGTTTTCATCTCGTTTAGAAAACGCGATTGGATGGCTTTTTCAGAGGGGGTCGAGCCGGGCTTGTCAACCCGCAGACTGTCGGAGAGCATAAGCAATACCGGGTGCTGATGAGTAAGTTTCTGGATTCTGTTTTTATCAGAAACCGGACCGATGACCGGGTAATCATCGAATTTAAAATCAGTGCCATGATAAATGTTGCCGATCGGGGTTTGGATTAAAAGATGCATAGTGTCGGGAATAGAGTGGGTAACGGCGATGGTATTAACAGTAAAGGGCCCCAAGACAACTTTGTCGATTAAAGACAGGGTGTGGAAGTCGCCTTTTATCTTGAACTCGTCAAACTTGGTTTTTAATAAGCCTAGAGTCAGGGCACTGCCATAAATCTTAGGCGAGCCCAGCTGTTGGTAATAATAAGGCAGGGCGCTAATGTGATCTTCGTGGCCGTGAGTTAAGACAATGCCGACTATTTTTTTGGCCGGCTTGGCATCGGTTAGATAGCTGACATCAGGCAGTAGGTAATCTATGCCAAAAACTTGAGTTTCGGGGAAGCCGACTCCGGCGTCAACGATAAGAACTTGGTTTTGATATTCATAGACAAACATGTTGCGAGTTACCTCGCCGGCTCCGCCTAGCGAAACCAGTTTGACCATGGGTTGTTTTGATTTAATATTTTGATTCATAAATAATTCTCCTTTTAAGAAATTGATTATAATAATTTAAGCTGGTCTTTGTCTGAAGAGTTTAGACCAGATGTT
This sequence comes from bacterium, assembly GCA_013152165.1. Classification (GTDB taxonomy): domain Bacteria; phylum Patescibacteriota; class Microgenomatia; order JAADGY01; family JAADGY01; genus JAADGY01. The sequence continues at coordinate 7,876 of JAADGY010000022.1, read as the reverse complement.
TGGGCGGGGGTTTGGTTTTGAGCTTCTTCCCACCAGAAACCTTTTTTAGCCAGCTCCAAAAAACCGGGCAGTTTTTTAAAATCATCGAAAAAGACTTGTCTTAGTTTACCATTACGCAGGGCGGCGGCGGGATGGTAAAGCGGAACAATGATGATTTTAAGAGCCTGCCAAGTGATCGGGTAAACCTGGCCATGAACATTAGATATCTTGACATTGGGCAAAAACTTAGCCATGGAAAAACGCCCCAGGGTAACGATCATCAAGGGCTTAATGATCTTGATCTGGCGATTTAGGTAGGGCTGGCAGGCGGCGATTTCATCAACTTCCGGATCCCGATTGCTAGGCGGGCGGCATTTAACGATGTTGGTAACATAAACCGATGGCCGGGGCCAGTTAACCAAGCCGAGAGCCTCGTCCAACAGCCGGCCGGCCCGGCCGCAAAAGGGGATGCCCTGCTGGTCTTCGTTATAACCGGGGCCTTCGCCGATGAACATGACTTTGGTATTGGGATCGCCGTGGCCGGGGACGGCTTTGGTCCGGCCCTCAGCCAAGCGGCAGCGGCGGCATTTATTGATTTGCTGAGCAATGATTTTTAAAGCTTTAGAGTTGTCTAGTTTGGTCAGGTCTATTTTCATATAAGGTATTTGGGTAAAAACTGCTTGTAGTTTTGGGGAGTGATGGCAAACGGGCCTTTTTCACCTTGGACCAGCCGGAGGGCGACACTGCGGATAATGCCTTGGATGATCCTGTTTAGGTTGCGGACGCCGGCTTCATAGCCGATGGGCCGAATAATCAAAGGCCAAACGGATGGATCTATTTGCAAAACGGCATCAGGCAGGGCGGCTTGCTTGATAGCTTGGGGAACAAGGTATTTTTGAGCGATGACGGTTTTTTCCTGGTCTGAATAAGAAGGCATTTGAATAATTTCCAAGCGGTTTAGGACGGCGGTGGCGACGTTATTGGTGTTGTTGGCGGTGGCGATAAAAAAGACTTGGGATAAATCAACCGGGTAGTCAATGAAGTAGTCAACAAAGCTGTGATTTTGGGCCGGGTCGAGCAGTTCGACTAAAACTCCCATAATCTCGGCCCGGGCTTTGTCGGTAATTCGGTCGATCTCGTCTAATAAAATAACCGGGTTTCTGACCTTGGCCTTGATCAGGGCTTTGATAATCAGGCCGGGTTCGGCTTCTAAATGAAGGTATGACCGGCCTCTTAGATCAAAGACAGAGGCCAAGCCGCCGAAAGGAATGCGGACGATCGGCCGGTTGAGGGCATCGGCCAGGGCATAAGCAAAGGTGGTTTTACCGGTGCCGACCAGGCCGGTAAACAAAATGACCGGAGCGGTTAGCTTATTGTCCTTAGCGGTTCTTAGCTTCATAACAGCCAGGTATTCCAAGATGCGCTGTTTGGTGGCTTCAAGACCGTAGTGATGCTTATCCAGAACTTGTTTGACATGGGTTATATCTAGATTGTCCTGGCCGGCTTGGTGCCAGGGAATTTGGACTACCCAATTAAGGTAGCGTTGGGAACGATAAACTTCTTCCAAGAAAAATTGGCTGTTTTGAAAGGTAGATAAAAGGTCAAGCTTGGTTTTGATTTGAGAAGCTAGATCATCGGGAAGCTTAGCGTTTTCTAGTGTCTGGTATAAACGAGTGAGGATGTTTGGAGTCGACATATTAAGTTTGATTATAAACCCAGGACTGATGGAATGTAAACGAGGTGATTAAGATTGCTTCCGGCTAACATGGGTTGGCGGACGGCGATCATCTGATTTGTGTGGCGGCCTTGATTGAGGCCTTGACGGCTGGGGAGTGTAGCCCGGGATCGGTTCGGCCAGGGTTAAACTGACTCGGCCGTCAGGTGAAACTTCCTCTACCTTGACTTTTATTTTTTGATCAACCTTAAGAATTTGAGTAATATCTTTGACATAACCAGGGATTTTAGAGATATGAAGCAGGGCGTCCTTGCCCGGATAAATCTCTATAAAAGCGCCGAAGTTAACCAGCCGAACAACCCGGCCAACAAACTCTTCACCTGGCTGGAGCTCGCGGACGATGCCTTCGATGATGTCGATGGCCTGCTGAACGCTGGCCCGGTCCTGGCCGGAGACGGTGACTCGGCCGTCATCACGAACATCAACGATGGTGCCGGTTTCATTAATTATTCTTTTGATGGTCTGGCCGCCGGAGCCGATGACCTCGCCGATTTTGTCTTCTGGGATATGGGTTATAGCGATTTTAGGAGCGTCCGGGGGCAGATGGGGGCGGGGAGCTTCGATGATCTGCTGCATCCGCTCTAGAATGGTCAAACGGGCTTGATAGGCGCGTTCAAGAGTTTTTTCAATAACATCAAGGCTCAAATGAATTTTTTTAACATCAAGCTGGATAGCGGTGATGCCTTTTTTAGTGCCGGCGACTTTGAAGTCCATGTCGCCGGTGTGGTCTTCGATGCCCATGATGTCGGTTAGCAAGCGGTGATTGCCTTTATCATCGGAAACCATACCAACCGAGATGCCGGCGACCGGAGCTTGAATCGGCACGCCAGCGTCCATCAACGACAAGGTCGAGCCGCAGGTCGAGGCCATCGAGGTTGAACCTTGCTGGGATAAAACTTCAGAAACAATTCGGATGGTATAGGGAAAGTCTTCTTCGGCAGGCAGAACCGGCAAAAGAGCTTTTTCAGCCAAGGCGCCATGGCCGATCTCCCGCCTTCTGGGCCAGCCGATTCGGCCGCTTTCGCCGACTGAATACGGCAAGGCCGAGTAATGATGCATGTAGCGTTTGAACTCGTCTTCTAACATGGTTTCAATGATTTGTTCTTGGGCCGGGGAAGCAAGGGTTAGGATGCTTAAAACCTGGGTGTCGCCGCGCTGGAAAAGGGCACTGCCATGAACTTGGGGCAAAACACCAACCTCGATATGAAGAGGCCTTATTTGATCCTCGGTGCGGCCGTCCAGGCGCTGGCCGGTGGTTAAAATATGATGTCTGGCTTGATCAGCAAAAACTTCGGAGAGGGCTTTGGCGTAATCAGTAATCAGGACTTCGTCTTCTTGGGTTTGGGAAAGCTCTTCAACCCATTGATTTTTTATTTCCTCCCATTGGTCATAAGTGGCGGATTGACCGGCGATGTCTTTGACTATTTGAGCTATCTTGTCTTTCTTTTCATCGGCCAGTTTGATAGCCTCATCGCTTATGACAACCGGCGGATAATCGCGCTTGGTTAAGCCGATTTCCTGACGAAGGCTGGCGGTTAAGTCAAAAATCGGCTGGGATTTGTCATAAAAAAGCTTTAGAGCTTTTAAAACGGTTTGGTTATCAACTTGCTTAGCCTCGGCTTCGATCATAACCACAGCATCAGGGGTGGCGCTGACTATTAAATCAAGACTGCCTTGTTTTATTTGCTCTATGGTCGGGTTGAAAATTAGTTGTTCATCTACCATGCCGACTCGCATGGCTATACTGGGGCCCTGCCAGGGAATATCGGAAACATGCAAAGCCAGCTGGGTGGTTAAGTTAGCTAGAATGGCTGGATCATTTTCACCGTCAACGCTCATGACGGTGGCGATTATTTGAACATCGTTACTGAAATCTTTAGGGAATAAAGGCCTTATAGAGCGATCGATCATGCGGGCGATTAAAACCGCCTCGTCGCTTGGGCGGCCTTCACGCTTAACAAAGCGGGAGCCTTTGATTTTGCCGCCGGCGTAAAGCCTTTCGATGTACTCAACCTGCAAGGGAAAATAACTTAAGTGAGATTGTGTATCACTGCAGACGATGGTGACTAAAACAGATGTGTCGCCCATGTGACCCATGACAGCCATATCGGCGCGGGGGGCGTATTTGAAAAACTCAAAACTCAAGTTGGTTGAGTCAAATTGGAGTTTTTTGACAAAGGTTTGTTTAATGTTGTCTAGCGGTCTATCTGAAACTTCGGTCATAGTTTGTTAACAGCAGCTGTGTGCGGTTTGGGGGAGTTTGAGGAGTTAAAAATAAAATCAAAGTGTTTGAGTTTATTTTTGACTACCCAAATCTCCCCTTTTAATTAAAATGACAAGCTGTCTGTTTCCTTATAATTTAGAATTTAATAATTATTTTTTTAAGCCTAGCTTTTTGATTAAAGCTTGATAACGAGATTTATCGATTTGGGCAAGATAATGAAGCATTCGCCGGCGCTGATTAACCATTCTTAATAAGCCGCGGCGGCTGTGGTGGTCTTGCTTGTGGATTTTTAAGTGCTGGGTCAGCCTTTTGATTCTTTCGGTGAAAAGGCCGGTCTGCACCTCGACCGAGCCGGTGTCGGTTTTACCTAAGCGAAACTGAGCAATGACTTTTTGTTTATCTTGCGGTTTTAGCGGCATACGTTGATTATTATACAACATCTAAAAAAGTTTTAAAGATTACCAGGGATTTAGGCCGGAAAAATGGTACTTAGCCTAGATTTCTTGGCCTATTAGTTTGTAGCCTTGTTTTTGGGCTTGAGAGGCGATTTGACGGCGGAGGGGTTTGATATCTTTTTTGGCAAGCTGTTTGTGAGGATCATGGTAAATGATGCGGATGGTAAAGCGGTTTTGATAGCGGTCGATCAGCCTTAATTCTTTGATCAGGTTGGTGGTGTATCTTAGGCTAATTAAAAGGTTAAACAACAACTCAGGCTTATTGCTGGGTTCAAAGGTAAGCTCTTCGATGATGGGAGCAAATGATGACGGTTTGGACGGCTTGGGAGTTAAGTCGGCATTGGTTAAAACAGCCAGCCAGTCAAGCTCAACCGCCCAAAAATCATCCAGCTGAACCAACCAGCCTAAGGGTTTATTTTTATAAAAAAGGGTATGCAGGTGCTGGAAATGACTGGTCAAGGGGAAATCCGGGGGAGTTTGGGCTTTTAACCGCAGATGCTGATAATCAAATCTTAGATACTCAAAAAGATTGTTTATTATCCTGGTTAAAAAGTTTTGCGAGTCAAAGATAAAAGCTAGCTTGACTGGCTCATCCGGTTTTTGATGGCGGCGGTGATATGTCCGGTTGATTTCAAAAAAGCCAAGAGGCTGGTCGAACCAGTTAATGGGCCGGCTGGTTTTGATGTAAGAGTAAAGACCAGGCAAAAGAGATGATTTAAGGTAGCGGGTTTCGATTGAAATGAAGTTAGTGACCCGAACAAGCGGTTTGGTTTGAATGCCAAAATGAGTTATTTCGGCTTGGGTATAAAAACCAAAGGGGTTGATTTGAAAAAGGCCCTGGCCGGTTAAAAAGTTTTTAATTTGTTTTGAAAGAGTTTCCGAGACAGCCGGCTTGTGGGGGATAAAATGAAGCGGCAGGGGAGAGGGTTTAAGCCGCCAGTAGCCAAAGCCGCGAGCGATTTCTTCGATGACATCCTGCTTTATTTGTATATCCTGACGCCAATGAGGCGGGGTAACGATTAAATTATGTTTTTTGACTGCCAGCTTAAAATCCAAGCCTGTTAGTATGTCGGCGGCTTGGGTTAAGCTGATATCGGCGCCAAGCAAAGAGTTTACCTGGTCAAGGGTCAGGCTGATAACCGGCATCGATTGGTCAAAAGAGCCGCTTATTTTGATGCCTTTGATTTTGGCTTTGGCATGTTTAGCAAACAAAGTCAAAATGCGCTTAAGGGCCATTTGCGAGGTTTGGGGCGAGGGTTTGTGAATGAAGCGGTTGGCGGCGTCGGAAAATAAACCATGCTTCATGGCCGTCCGGCGGATTTGAAAAGGGTCAAACAGGGCCATTTCCAACAAAACGGTTTGGGTTTGGTTGGTGATCTCGGTTTCCAAGCCTCCCATGACGCCGGCTAAGGCGATTGGTTTTTGATCGTCCCAAATTAAAATGTCATCGGGGTCAAGGGTTCTGGTTTTGTTATCAAGAGTGGTGAACTTAAGGGATCGGCCGGCGGGCTTGATGCTTATGGTTTCGCCGGTTAGCGTGTCAAGGTCAAAGGCATGAAACGGCTGACCCCATTCCCACATAACTAGGTTGGTTAGATCGACGATAATGTTTTGAGGGGTGATGCCGACGGAGGCAAGCCTTTGTTGAAGCCATTCCGGCGAAGGGGTTGGCGAGACCTCAAGGATGACGGCTGTATAAAGCTGGCAAGCGGTTTGATCCCTTTGGATTTGGAGGTTGGCATCGGGAATATTGTTTAGGTCAAAGGATGCATCCGGCAGGGTTAGTTTGGCTTTGTCGATAAAGGCGGCTTCGCGGGCGACGCCGACCATGGACAAAAGGTCGCCTCGATTATAGGTGACATCCAGATCCAGAACCGGGCCAAGGGGAGTATCTTTAACTTCGTCAACCCCGATGGTCATAAGGGAAAGTTTTTGGGCCAGTTCGGCCGGGTTGGATTTGAGTTTAACCAGCTTGGTCAACCAGCGATATGGTACTTTCATGTTTTAGCCTTTTAAAAAATTGAGGTTGCCTTGATAAAGCTGCCTTATATCATCAACGCCGGTCATTAACATAAGCATGCGGTCAGGGCCAAAACCCCAAGCAAAACCGGAGTATTCATCAGGATCAAGGCCGGCGTTGGTTAAAACCTGGGGGTGGACCATGCCGGCGCCGGCGATTTCAAACCAACCGGAGTTAGAGCAGACAGAACAGCCTTGGCCGGCGCAGAAAACACATTTGGCATCGACGCCAACGCCCGGCTCAACAAAGGGGTAGTATTTAGGGCGGAAACGGCTTTGAGTAACTTCGCCCAGGATTTGTTTTAAGAAATAATCGCTCAACCATTTTAAATGGCTCATGTTGATGTTTTTGTCAACGACCAGGACTTCAAATTGAGAAAAGGTATGGGAGTGGCGGGGATCAAGGACTTCATGGCGGAAACAGCGGCCAAAAGACATAACTTTTAAGGGGGGTTTATATTTTTGCAAAGCCCTTAATTGAATGTTGGAGGTGTGGGTTCTTAGCAATAGCGGGCTGTTTTTGTCGTCTTTTAGGTCAACGTATAAAGTGTCCCATAAATCACGGGCCGGGTGGCCGGGCGGGATGTTTAAACCTTCAAAGTTATACCAATCATTTTCAATATGGGGGCCGTCAACCTCGATGAAGCCTAAGGGGGTAAATATTTCCAGGGTCTTTTGGCGCATCCATTCAATAGGATGAAGCCGACCGAAGGTGGGGACGGGAAAAGCAGGAAAGTTAAAGTCTGCAACCGGGGCGGTTTGGGTTAGCTTTTGATGTTTGTTAGCCAGAGCTTTTTGCCAGCGTGCTTTCAGCTGATTAAGATAAGGGCCCCATTTTTGCTTTTCTTCAACCGACAGCCGGGTTAGTTGTTTAAATATTTGATTAAGCTTGCCTTTGCGGCCAAAGAAATCAACGCGAAGGGTTTCCAAATCAGAGGCCGAGTTAGCTTTATCAAGCCTGTTTGTGAAGTCCTGTTTTAATTTTTCAATCAGATCCTTCATGGGCTAATTATAAATGGAGAGTGGAAAATGGACAAATGATAAAAATGTCAAAACTTAAATGTCAAATCTCAAAGCTGCCCGCCTCGCGTCGATGAAGCTTCTGCGAGTCGTGGTGGGCAAATCACAAATTCCAAACCATCCACCTGTGGTGGAAAAGGAGTTGGAAGGCGCTCACTTTTCTTCGATCCGGGATCTGAAAAGCAGGCAGGAACACGGCCTAGAAAACGTTTTAGCATGTTAACACTATCACACTCTAGAGTGTGATAGTGCCATCCCTAAAGAAAAATTAGCTTACCAGGGAAATACTATCATACTCTAGAGTATGATAGTGCCATCTCTAAAAGACTACCACTCCAACAGAGAAGATACTATCGTACTCTAGAGTGTGATAGTGCCGTCTCTGTTGGCTTTTTTGTTTATTAGGGAAGATAAATTCTTTGTTTTGTTTTCCTTCCCTTTTTT
>JAADGY010000004.1 GCA_013152165.1 bacterium | reverse complement strand
TTGCCACCGCTACACCGTTACCCATCTAGACGGCTCTACCTCGACCCTCTGCTACACCCAATCTGATTACAATCAACTGCTTCAGTTGGGTTATAAGCTAACCTCGGCCAAAGTCTTCTACAAATTCCACCTAAAAGGCGCCGATAGTTATCAAAAGCAATACCAAAAAACCGGATCAGATATCTACCTTAAAGCCAAGCAAGACTCCCTAAACCAAGCCGCCCAAGAAAAAGCCAAAATCAACGCCATCACCTATAAAATGCAGGAAATCGAGAAACGAGGCTTTTAAATTCATATACTTTGATACATTTACCCCGTAATTTGACTAATATAACCGGAAAATTATCAAAACCCCAAAAACAAGCACTCCCAACTCTATTCTGCTAATCAAATCTCCCCAATAATCGTCAACCTTACATTTACAGCATATAATAAAAAAGTGCTTCATGTCAAGATATTATGTTAAAAGTCAAACGGCCTAATCTAAAACTATATTTAATCCTGGAAAATATCAGGAGCTTGTTTAACGTCGGGGCTCTTTTTCGCACCGCCGACGGGGTAGGGGTGGAAAAAATTCTGCTGGTCGGCTACTCCGGAGTCGACCTTGACCCCCAACAAGAGACCGTTAAGCTCCACCCCCATATCCACAAAACCGACATGGGCACCAGCCAAATCGTCCCATGGCAGCATTTTCCCAACATTCAAGAAGCTGTTAAATATCTGCGAAGCAATCACAAAACCATAACCATCGCCGCCCTAGAACAAACTCCAAAAAGCCAAAATATTTTAACCTACCAACCAAGCACGCCGGCTGTTGGTTTAATTTTAGGCAATGAAATAATGGGAGTTTCCCAAGCCGGGCTTGATCTAAGCGACGTTGTCTTAGAAATCCCCCAATGGGGCAAGCATAACTCGCTTAACGTCGCCGTCGCCGGCTCGATCGCCTTATACCAGCTCATCAATCGCAAAGCAAACACCAGCTAAACAACAATCAGGCTTTTTTAAGACCGCTTTCAAATCCTGGATCTAATTTATTAAAAGATTTAGAATCCACGATCTTTCTCCCCACTCGAATTCCAAATTAAACATTTGTCCCCAGTTGCGGAAAGTTTTTTCTCTAGCCCAGCCCATAATCGGCTCAAATTTAAACGTTTTAGCCCAAAGCCATACAATCTATCATCTTATTTTAATTCTTCACACTCAATAATATCCCAATATACTTGGTTCTTTTGCTTTTGCCTTAGTTTGCCCGCCTTCCAACTATTATCACCAAGTTTTTAAAGCAAAGCCCCGATCTGACTCACTTACAACCTCCAGCTTCAAAATAGGGCGCTAAACTAAAAAAAAAGCCAAAATAAACTTAAAATAAACTCTTTTTTCTTTTAAACTTCTTACTATTTTTGCTTTTTGCCATTTAATCGCTGCAGTAGGGGTTTTCAGACATTACTTCGTAAAATGTATCTTGTGCGACATATCGTCTTTCTCCTAACCTACCGAAAAATGCACCATTACAAAACAGAGTAGACCAGTTACCAGCTATCAAAACATTTAATTAAAAAAGCCAACCTTTTAAAAAATAACAACCACTTTTAAAGCTTTTTAAACCCCCCCGCCAAATCCCCCAAAACCCGCCGCCGACTTTCACCGCACCGGCCAAACGCCAAACTATATCAAACTATATCTGGATCAAAAGCCAGCACTTAAACCTAAAGTATGGAGATACACTTCGCAACCTGCTTAAAGTTTTCCACATTTATACACATCTATTACACAACCACGACATATCCGTTGCATTTTATTCAACGCTTACAATTTGGACCACTTCTACCCCGCTGCCAGGTCTCTCCTTTCAAAAAAATCTAACACTCTTAAAACAAATTTGCTATCTAACATCTTCCTTACTCTGGGTTTTTCTTTTTCACACATGCCGTGAAAAGTAGGGTATCCCTGGTGTGAAAACTATAGGTACTTTTCTAGCTCCACACTATAGGTACATTACCCTACCCTTACTATAGGTACTTAAATTTACATCCCATCCCCTACCCCATAAATCTTTTCAAATCTTTTTACACCGACCTCAACCAAACATTAATTAAATAAAAAACAAACATCCCATTTCCTCCAAATTATTTTGGAATTTTTATCCGGGCCCCCACGCCATTCATCTTACTCCCACCCAGGAGTGTTTTTTGGGTCGTCGCTCCCCCACTCCCGATCCGGGGTCAAAAAAAGTCAGAGCTCCCTCCTAAAACCATTGAAGCTGGAATTTGGAATTTCTCACAAAGGTGAACAGATTTGAGATCTGACATCTAAGATTTGACATTTTTTATCTTATTACTTATCCCCACCTCCAATATCCTGTCCACCCGAAAGACCCTGTCTTCATTTCGCAGGCGGCAATAAGCCTCCACCCCAACATACTTCACCCCTTGATACTCAAACTCCCCCACCCTGCAAGGCTTTATGACTCTTTCTGATTTGACATCATTGGCTTTTAAATAAACAATCTTAAGCTCTTTATTATCTTTTATCGCCTTTTCAATCAGCTTCACCTTATCCTCAACCGGCATAACTTTGTCAGCCTGATCATACTTAAAACCTGTCAAAAACCTAACCACCCGCCAATCCATCAAGATATGCCGCTTATCAACCGGCTTAGTCAGCACCAACCCCTCTAAACTAACACACCGGCTCAAAGCCACATACGTCTGTCCGTGGGCAAAGGTTCGGCCAACGTCAACAATCACCCGGTTAAAGGTCTTGCCTTGTGACTTATGGACCGTTATCGCCCAAGCTAAAATCATTGGATATTGGGTTAGGCTGCCAACCACTCTTGATTTTATTTTCCTTTCAGCCTCATCAAACTCATAATTAAACACTTCCCATGTATTAGGCAAAACCTCCACCTCTTCACCGCTGTCAAACAAAGAGACTATGATTTCATCGTCGTCATCTTTCTTTGTTTGAATCTTGACCACCTGCCCCAAACTGCCGTTAACCCACCTACCCTGCCTGTCATTGTTGACCATCATCACTTGGGCCCCAGGTTTTATTTTTAATTCTTTGGCTACCGGCAAGCTCCGCTTATTAAACTCGCCTTCTAAATAAGCTTGATAAGCCTTCGCCTTAGACGGCAGGCGATTTAGGTTTATCTCGTTTATCTGTTCGGCTTTGGCCACCGTGGTCGACAAATAAACATAACCGTCATCAAAATCCACCTCGAAATCAGGCATGTACCGGCTGTTTAATAAATGAAGCTGTTCATCGGTAATCGACCGATTGCGGATGCCGTTTAATATTTTTATGAATCTATCATCCGACTGCCTATAAATCTTGTTTAGCTCAACCAGCTCAATATCCAACTGGTTAAAAACTTTAGCGTCAAAAAAATAAGGGCTTTGATAAAATGTTTTAAAAATCTGTCTTTCCTGGCTGGTCACCACCGGCGGCAGTTGGTAAAGATCGCCAAAGAAAACCAGCTGAACCCCGCCAAACGGCAAACTCCCATCCGGTCCGTAAAGTCGCATAAACTTATCAACACAATCCAAAAGGTCAGCTCTAACCATCGAAATCTCATCAATCACCAAAACCTCTATTTGCTTATACAACAAACGGCGGCGGCTGGAAACCTTTATTTTATCCACCCTATCCAAAGTAATACCCGGCTCCATGCCGAAAAAAGAATGAATCGTCTGGCCGCCGACATTTAAAGCCGCCACCCCAGTCGGGGCCAAGATAACTGCTTTTTTACCGGTTCTGTTTTTGAAATAGGAAAGCAAGGTCGACTTGCCGGTCCCGGCCCGGCCGGTAACAAAGACATTCTTGCCTTGCTTTTCAATCAACTCCCAGGCCCGCCTAAAATCCTGATTAAACTCAATCCTTGCCATAGAGTTAATTTTAACACCTCAAAAGTCCCCGAATGCAGCGCCGCCAATACAGCCTTTTAAACCTGGTATTGTACACCCCCTTCACTCCCGAAGTCTGTTTTTAAACTGATTACCTTTTTTTCATGCCCGGATTTTTATCTTTCTTATTACTTATTACCTATTAGTTGTTAATTATTTCTGCGTTCCGAGAACGGTTTCCTAGGCCGTGCTTTCCCCCAGTTTCCATCCTCTTAAGGTTGGAAACCGGTAAATTGCATTCCCTCTCCTCCCGATCCCGGATCGTCACGGGTGACGATCCGGGATCGAAAAAAAGGCTAGCACCTATTCCCCTAAATCATTTAAAATTTAGATTTTAGATTTGAATAAAAATTTCAAATTTTTTCCCTATTCCTTCAACCTGCCCTGCTCGCCGCCGCTTGACAGCTTCTTCAAAAAGCCGGCCATAAAACCCTTTTTCGGACTCGATGGCAACCTTACCTCTTGATTTTTCCTAGCCTCCTCTTCCCGCCGCTTTTTTTCCTTCTCCTCTTCTTCAAGCCTTCTTTGCTCTTCCTCTTCCTGGGCCTTCCTTTTTCTATAAGCCTGAATATCCGCCTGGATCCTTTGATACCTGGCGATCACTTGTTTCAACCTAGCTTCCAACTCCGCTTCTTTTTGTTTCTTTTCCATCATAGCTTTCGGGTCCGGCTGATTGCTGTCAGACCCAGACTTTTTGGCTTGCTTCTGATCATCGGAGGGGTTAGAGCCCAAACCCTCCACCCCTTCATCCTTACTATCCTTTTGGTCAAAACTCATCCCGCCCGTCAACAAACCTTCCAACAAACCGCCCAAATCACTTTTAGTCTGCTGGCCTGCCTGCTTAGCTGACGATCTCACCTGCTCGCCGACCTGCTGGCCAATGCCTTTTATTCCTGGGTCGCTCATATATCTAAATTAAACCACACAAACTGCTCAATAATCAATCCCGCCGCCGCCCTTAACCAACCGGGTAATATATCTCGGTTAAATAATCATACTCGCAATCACTGTTATACGAACCTTTGATATAGACCTCAAACACCGGCGGCTTTATAGCTATTTTATTTTTAACAAAATACCAGTTCAGCTTTTGGTAAACCAGGGTTAAAAATCGATACGGGCCTTTATAAACAAATCGATAGGCGGTTATTTGATCAAGTTTTTCAAACCTAAAACCATCCGGCAGTTTAACCTTTTTAATCCGTCCCTCAGGCGATCTGCAAATCAAGCCGATCTTCAAATCAGAAGACAGCGGTCTAAAATCAAATGTTTCATAAAAGGTTATTTCCTTTGGTTCAAACCTTAGCCCCAACTTCGCCGCCGCCTGCCAAACATTTCTGACATACCCGGAAATAGCATGATACTGGCCTTTTCTAACGCTATAAACCAACAGCCGCCAGCCGCCCACTCTTGACCGCTTTAACTTTATCTTTTTCTGGGACAAAAACTTATCCAAACCGATCAAAAAATCAAGCTTGCTTTGCAAAAGCCTTATCTTCTCTTTTATTTTGCCGGCGCTTTCGGCCACATCCACCCCCCTACCCTTTTTCTTTGCGATTTCATCCAAACTCAAGCCAAGCTCCTGCAGCCATTTAATCCGCATAACTTCATGTATCTGATCGATATGATAATAGCGGTAGCCTGTAAACTCATCCTGCCGATAAGGCTCAAGCAACCCCTTAGACTGATAAAATCGTAAAGTCCTGGGAGTCACCAAAGCCGCCTTGGCAAACTCGGTAACCCGCAAAAGCTTAACTTGACTTTGACCTTGCGTCATAGTTTATTATACCCCCATCATGGCAATTACTTATCGCATTTTGACCAAATCGGATAAAATCTCAACCCAGGATTGGCTTACTTTAGAAAAAAAGATAAAGCCCTTTACCTCCTGGTTTACCATTACTGTTAAGCTTGAAAACAACACCTTTTACTTTTTTCTAACCACCGCCAAGCCCCTTGACCTGGTTCTTTCCAACCATCCAACCTTTCTTTTCAAGCCCCTGCCCCACAAAGAAGCCTTTAAAACAAAAGCTAAGCTTGCCTTTAAGCCAGCCAGCCGCTTTCCTTCGCTTTTTGCCACCATCGAAAAAAACAAACTCAAACACAGCAAACAGCTTACCCTATTCCAAATCAGCTGGCACAAGCTTATCTTCACCCACTATCGCCTGTCCTACACCTACCTTAAAAACAGCAAACTTGAAACCAGCGCCTCTATCTCGTTTTCACCCCCCTACCCCATCATCAGCCTTGATTTTAGCTCCCACCATCTTTACAAAATCAAAAAACACCCCAAATTTACAAACCCCCATAAAATCAAATCCCTTCTTACCAATACCCCTGATCAAAAGATTTTTGAGGTTGACCTTTTCCCCCATTTCAGCCAGCCTCTTTACCTATCCATCGATAAGCTTGACCTAACCAAACACTCTCTTATCGTCGGCCAAACCGGCACCGGCAAATCCAAACTCATCGAGCTTATCACCTCCCGCCTGACCAACCAATCGTCCTTTCCTTACCACATCATCTTCATCGACCCCCACCTTAGCCTAGCCCAAACCATCCATGCCAAATACCCGGACAGGTCAACCTTTATTGATTTCCTTAACTCATCGGTGCCGCTTTTTCCCACCTTAAGCCAGCCCCAAACCGCCACCGAGCTAACCATCCTTTTGTTTAAGACCTTGCTGGCCGACCAGTTCAACCCCTACCTAAGAAGGCTTCTAAGATACATCCTTTTCACCCTTTACCTGACTAACTCAGCCAGCCTTGAAAACCTTAACCGCTTTTTAACCGAAGAAGATTACAAAAACCAATTTATCGATAAACTGCCGGACCAGTATGATCACATTCGGCATTTTTTCGACACCGATTTTATCAAATACCAAACCCAATACTACGAAACCGCCTTTATCCCGATAGTCTCGCTTTTGGAAGAGCTTAACTTTCTGCCCAAAATCACCGCCAACAACCAAAAGCCCCTTGCCCATCTAATCAACTCATCGCCGATCACTTTGTTCGCCTTGGATAAATTAAGGCTTGGCAGTTTAAACACCAAGCTTATCTCCGGCCTTATAACCCAGCAAATATTTCTTCTAGCCCAAGCCGGCCGCTTTAAAAAACCCATCCTTTTAATCATCGATGAAGCTCCTTTAGTCGAAAACGAAGCCTTCGCCACCATCCTTTCCCAATCCCGCAAGTTTAACCTATCCTTGATGCTCTCTTATCAATATCTCAACCAAACCCACCCATCCTTGTTGGAATCGCTTAAAGCCAACGTCTACAACTACTTTGTTTTTAAAGTCTCCGACAACGACGCCAAATTAATAACCAATCTTATCGAGCTAAAAACTAAAAAGCCAACCGCCGGCAAAGCCGATTCCTCTAAACTCCAGCTAAAACTGCTGACATCACTTAATCCTCGGCACCTTTTCGTCCGTTTGTTCCATTCCGATAAATTCTACCCCGCCTTCAAAGCCAAAACCGCCTTTATCAACAACCAATTTTTGTCAACCCCCGGGGTTGCCCAGGCGGCAACCCCGGGGGTTGACAAATAAAACCAAAACATGAATCAAGATCAAGCGCTTAAATTAACCAACCAAATCTGGCAGTCCCTTTTTAACCAGCCGTCCCCCTTTGCCTCCATCAATCAACTTAAAAACCTCTTGGCTAAATCCATCCCCCTGCCCTATCCGGTAGCCTCGTCGCTTTCCGGCAAAACCACCTTCATCACCCCGGCTTACTTTCCCACTCCTAAAAAATTTATCGGCCTTGAAGAAATCAAGCCTAAAAAGCCAGCAACAGCCCCGCCGGAAGCCAAGCCAAGCCCTGAAAGCCTTATCCAAACCTGGTTGAAAAACTATCTCTATGTCTCCAGCAAAATCGTAAGCTCCAACCAAGTGGCTGAATCTGACAACATCTATTACAGTGTTGGTGTTTATAACTCCTGCTATCTGTTTAAAAGCCAAAATATTGTCTGCTGCCGACAGCTTGGCCAATGCCAAAACTTAATCGCCAGCTACAACAACGAAGGCTGCACCAACAGCATCCGCCTAAGCGAAAGCCTTAATAGTTCTTATTGTTTCGAGGTTTCCTGGTCAAACAAAATCTCCCGCAGTTTTTTCATCCATAACAGCTACGACCTTTATGAATGCCTCTTTTGCTATCATCTGTCTTCCAAAAAATACTGCATCGCCAACATCCAGTTTCCCAGGGAGCAATATTTCAACCTTAAGGACCAAATAATCACCTACTTATCCCAAAACAACTGGCAAAATCTAGAAAAGATAATCAAAGACTTTCACTAAACATCCGCCGGAAGTATTCAGTGGAATCAAGTTTGCTCCCCTTCCCTTTAGGCGACCTTCGAGATTTTTTCGGGCACCCCCTTCCCGGAGTGTGCTCAATAGATTCCTCTCCTCTTTCGTTCCCAGATGTCTTAATATTTATCTTTCTTATTACTTATTCTCTAACTTTTAATTTTTAATTTTGAACTTTTAATTTATTTATCCCCCGTCCCCCTATATCCTCTATCCACTCTGTCTCTTCTGCTTCTCTGTCGCGTTTATCTTTTTGAACGTATTTCGTCCACCACAGGTGAACAGTTTTAACATTTAAGATGCCCGCCTTTAACTCGCGGCACTTCATCGGCGCAAGGCGGGCCTGCTTCGCCTCGCGAAGCGAGGCGAGTAGATTTAACATTTAAGATGTAGATTTGAGATTTAACATCTAACATTTGACATTTTTTATCTTATTACCTATTACTTCTTACTTATTACTTATTTTTGACATTTGACATTTAAGTTTTGAGATTTAATTATGGTGTATTCCCAACAGATGTCTTAATCCGTGCTTGGCCAGCTCAACCACCTCATCCATAACTCTCTTATTATTTTGATAAGCCTGCTGTTTAGCCTGTGGGTAAGAAATAACAATATCGCCCAGCATAACCGCCTCATCGACATCTTCTTTAGCATCTTCTAAAGAAGCCAGCGGGAAAGACAAGACATCCGTCACCTCATCTTTGCCCAAAAAATCCCGCTTTAACTGCCTTATCTTTCTGTTGCCTACCAATACCACTGTAATTTGATAACTGCCCTGCCCTGCCACCCACTTCTTAAACTCATCGATTAGCTTTTTTCTTAAAACTTTCCGATCGATGATATAGCCTGGTCTTGTTTGAATATTAATCTGCAGTTTCAAGCTCATACTTTATTGTACCCTCCCGCTTCACTATCCCCACCCCTTCCTGCGGGAGTATGATTTACATACACTCCCTTAAGTGTTTTTAGGTCATACTCTCTCCCACCCCCAACCTCGGATTGTCACTCATAACAATCCAGGGTTGAAAAGAAAATCAGCACCCCAACCCTCTCCCACCCGCAGGTGGACAGATTTGAGATTTAAGATACCCGCCTTTAACTTGCAGAAGCTTCGTTTAACACAAGGCGGATAACTTTTAACTTTGCACTTTTAACTTTTAACTTATTTCACCCCCATCTAGTCACCAGCAGTACACTGACAAAAACCGCCGCCAACAGCCACCAAAACTCTTGTTCGGTTTGTTTAAACACCTTCTCCAAAAAATGAGCTTGGAATAACCCGCCTAATCCATAAACCAACGAGGCAATAAAAATCGCCTTAATCGTTATCGGGGTTGGCCAAAACGACATAACCAGACTGCCCTCCCCAACCAACAAAGCCAAAATCAAACCATAATATAAATACTTTTTTCTTAAACCTGCCGACAAATCCACCATCCAGATAAGATAAACGCTCACCGGCAGAATCAACAAAAAAGTCAAAATCATATTAATCCATGGCATGAATCTAAAAGCCAACAAAGCATCCATAACCAAAAAAACAACCGCGATAACTAAAAATAAACTGACTCCCAAAGCCGCCTGGTATAACTTGATCGTCCTTTGCATCGAGACTAAAAAAATATTGCTGGCCAAAAAATTAGCATATATCATCACCATCACCAACCCTAAAAACATCAACCTCATCCACCAGTAGGACGGCAAAAGCATCTCAAATAATAAACTGCCGCCCAATAAATAAAAAGGCAGAACCACTCCTAACCACAAGCCGATCAAGTGAAGGTTGCGCCGAAACATCAAACCATACACCACCAAGCTAGATATCAGCAAAACCACTAAATACCACAACCTTAAGCTAAAATCCTCAATCAAAAACCCAGCCCCCAACAAACCGGTTAAAAACGCCGAGGCAATAACAAACCGTTGGCGATAGCCAAGCAAACTAAATACCATCCTAACTCCTAACTCCATTGGTAAAAACTTGATACACATCATCCAGCGATTCCAGCTCTTCCACCAAAGACTGCAGCCTTTGCCACTCGGCTTCATTTAAGGCTACCGTGCTAACCGGTATATAGCCCACCTTCTCCGACTCCAAGCCCAACCCCTCAACCTTTTCCCTCACCTCTTTAGCCTTTTCAATCTCCACAAAAAAGACCGTCTTGTCCTTGTCTCTTTTAAAATCAACCACTCCTTCATCAGCCAGCTCCAGCACTTTTTCATCATCCAAACGTTTCTCCAACTCTAAAATCACTACCTTTTTGAACATATAAGTTACCGAACCGGACTGCCCCAAGCTGCCCCCATACCTGTTTAAAATACTTTTGACCTCGCCCAACAAGCGCTGTTTTTTATCAGTCAGGGCTAAAATTATAATCCCTATCCCTTTAAAGCCAAAAACTTCCAACTCAACACTCTCCAGCGCCGCTTTGCCTTTGCCAAATACTCTATCTATCGCCCGCTGTATCTTTTCCATCGGCATGTTGGCTTTTTTTGCCTGTTCTACCGCCAGTCTTAATCTATAGTTAGCCGCTGGGTCAGGGCTGCCTCCTTCCTTGGCCGCCACGCTCACCAACCGCGACAGCTTGGTAAACAGCTGGCCTCTTTTGGCATCCTGCGCCGCCTTTTTATGCTTAATAGTCGCCCACTTAGAATGTCCCGACATACCAACAACCTCCTTTTTACCAAATAAAAGAATTAACGATTATAGCTAAATCAGATCTAGCATTGACTACTTCTATTTTATCCGATACTACACAACGCAAAAAGATCTCCAGCCTTAACTTATCTTGTGGCTTCTTATCTGTATCTACCCACAAGCAATAATTAACCTCGTCGCTTGCCCCGTTCAAGCGGCTCAGCCAGTCAGAATCAACTCTTTCTACCTGAACCACCCGCCAGCCTAAATTTTCCACACTCCTTGTGTACCAATTTATCAACCTTTTACTTTTAATCAAGCTAAAAACCGCCACTTCTACCCCGCTGTACCTTAAGCCGCTCTGCCATACCCCATCCCATTTTTCTTTGTCAAACTCGCCGTTTCGAAAACTAACCTTTTTAACCTTAACCGTCTTGCCTCTTGATACCACCCACCAAAACAGCCTATGTCCCCAAGACATATTGCCCTTCACTGACCCAGCCGGCCCAACCGGCCAAAAACTCTTCCGCAAACAGCTAACCGACTCAAGCCTGCAATTCTCCCCAGCCGTCCGCCACATCACTCCTTTTATCGGCACCGCCAGATTAAACTCCAGCATATCCACCAACCGGCCAAGCCTTTGCAAACTATCCTTTTCCGGCCCCTTGGCCGCCTTGCTTAAAAACACCAGATCTTTTCCGGTTCGGCTTTCCCATTTTAGGTCTTTATCAAAATAATACATCGTTATTTGGTTAGCTGGCTTGTCAATCGATATCAACACCGCCCCCTGGTCATGAAAGCTAAAGACATTCACTCTGTTTTGATCATACCAGCGCCATAAATAAACCGCCTGCCAGCCAAACTTAACCAGCCCGCCCAGCATAATCAACACTGCCACCAACACCACCCAGCCAAAAAACAATGACCAATAACTTCGGCCCTTTTGTTTCTTCTTGCTCCGCCGTTTAATAAAACCCATATAACTATTATACTTATATAAATGACTTTGACCTTAGATCTTTTTAACTACGACCTGCCGGCTGATCTTATTGCCCACACCCCGGCTAAGCCAGCCGACACCAGCCGGCTGATGCTTGTCAACCGCCAAACCCAAACCATCAGCCATTATAAATTCCATCAGCTCGACCGGCTCATCCCGCCAAACAGCCTGTTTGTCTTTAATATTACTAAGGTCAGACCGGTCCGATTAATAACTGCCAAACCAAGCGGCGGCAAACTTGAAATCCTTATCACCGACTTTAATCCCCACCGCCAAACCTTCACCGCCTGGGTCAAACCTGGCCTAAAAAACATTGCTTCAATCCACCTTGGTCCACATAGGCAAATTCAAGCCAAACTAACAAGCATCAACCAAAAAGACCATTATTTCAAAATCACCGCCGGCCGCTTAACTTATCAGTTTCTAAACCAACATGGCCGCACGCCCCTGCCTCCCTACATCAAACCTTCCGCCCCGGAAAAAACTCTCCGCCACTGGTATCAATCTGTCTTTGCTAAAACCGGCTTTTCCATCGCCGCTCCCACCGCCTCGCTCCATTTCACCAAGAGGCTTTTAAAAAAACTATCAAACCGGGGGCATCAATTTGCCTATCTTCAACTAGATGTCGGCCTAGGCACTTTTGCCCCAGTTAAATCCCGAGACATCAGCAAACACACCATGCATGCTGAAACCTACAGTCTTTCCCCTAAAACCGCCGACCTGCTCAACCAGGCTAAAGCCAAAAAACAGCCTATCATCGCTGTCGGCACCACCGTCGCCCGAACCCTTGAATCCGCCTTTAACCCCCGACAAGGCTTCCAACCTGCCTCGCAAGCATCAACCAATCTTTTTATCTATCCCCCTCGCAAACTCAAAGCATTCGATATACTAATCACCAACTTTCACCTGCCTAAATCAACTCTTTTAATGCTTGTATCAGCCTTTACCAGCTGGCCCAACACCAGCCAAAGATTTACTTGTTTCTCTGCAAATCTAATCGGCCAGGCTTATCAACAAGCCATAAAACAAAAATACCGCTTCTTTTCCTTCGGCGACGCCATGATAATCGTCTGAACTCAAACTCCCTCTTCCTACTAACGTCTATCACGCTTATCACGCTCCGGGAACAGTTGCTCAGGTCGTGCCTCACCCACTCTCAAAAGTGGTGTTTTTGTCATTTATTAGGGTTTTGGTATTCGGATTTTTAACGGATTTGAGATTTGACATGCAGATTTGAGATTTGACATTTAAGTTTTGATATTTTTTATCTTATTACATATTACTTCTTACTTATTTTTGACATTTAAGTTTTGAGATTTAAGATTTTACCTATATCTGCATCACTCTTACCGTCGATGTCCCACCACATTGCTTCCAAACGTCTCCATGTACCAAAATCAAATTATCCCCCTTAACTACCAGCTTCTTTGACAGTAAAAACTCCCTAACCTTGGCTATGTCCTTTTTCTCCACCTCGCTTTCCTTCTTTCCTAACTGGCCTATGCAAAAAGGCACCACGCCTCTTACTACCGACAATCTATCTCTAACCCTTTGATTTGGCACAAAGGTAAAAATCGGTACATTCGGCCTATACTTAGCCAGGTTCAAAACCGTCCTGCCCGTTTCAGAAAAAGCCACAATGCCAACAAACTTCATCAGCTGGTCATTAAGAAACGAGGTTATATAAAAATCATAAGCCCCATCACACACCAACTGCTCTCTATCCAAAATCTCGAAGTCATACATGTGGCGGGTATCCTGCTCATCCTGTTTTTCATTAAACTTAGCCGTTTTACTCATCACCTTCACCACCTCGACCGGGTGCTTGCCGGTTGCGCTCTCGCCTGACAGCATCACCGCATCGGTGCGATCAAACACTGCATTAGCTACATCACTAACCTCGGCTCTTGTCGGCACCAGCGACTCGATCATGCTTTGCAGCATCTGGGTTGCTGTAATCACCGGTTTGCCTTTTCTAACACACCGGCGAATTATCATCTTCTGATAATACGGCACCTGCTCTATCGGCAGCTCCACTCCCAAATCACCTCGAGCCACCATCAAACCGTCACTTACTTCAATAATCTCATCAATATTGTCAATCGCCATCTTTGACTCTATCTTTGATATTACCTGGGCCACCGCCCCAAACTCGCTCATTTTTTCCCTTAAAAACTCTACATCCCGCTTGCTCCTGACAAAAGACAGGGCCAAATAATCAACCTGCCCCTTGGCCGCGATCTTTAACCCCTCGTAATCCTTATCTACTAAAACCGGAAATGGAAAGGCCGCTCCTGGGATGTTGCAATTCTTTCTTCTTTTAAGCAACCCTCCCCTAATCACCTCTAAAACCACATTCTCGCCATCTAATCTTTCCACCATCTTAAACTTAAAACTGCCATCCTCGGCATACACTAACTGGCCTTTTTCTATATAACCAACCACTTCTTTGTGAGTCAGCCAAAAACCCTTGCGCTTGCCGGTCTCAGCCATCTGCCCCAGCACTATTTTTTCACCTTTTTTAACATCCATCTCATCAGCCGGCATCTCGATCCGCAGTTCCGGACCTTGCAGATCCAGCAAGATCCCAACCACCTTATCCATTCGGTCAGCTATTTTTCTTACCTTCTGCACCAACTGGGCATGCCATTTAGCTGTGTTGTGCTTAAAATTAAACCGAAAAACATTCACACCGGCTTCCAGCAATTGTTCAATCACTTCATCCGACTCACTGGCCGGACCAATTGTGGCAACAATTTTAGTTAATTTGAAATCAAAAGCCATACAACCAATTATATACCCTCAAGAAAACCCCCACCCACAAACCCAAAAAACACTACACCACTATATAGTACTGTAGTGTTATTGCCTGGAAGTTGGCAGTTTTATTTTCCCATCTCTTGTTTTTACTACACTACTATATAGTGGTGTAGTATCAATGCCCCCTATTACCTTTCAAACTTCCCCACTCACAAACC
>JAADGY010000001.1 GCA_013152165.1 bacterium | reverse complement strand
AGGGAACATTTAAACGTTTTAGCGTGTTAACACTATCACACTCTAGAGTGTGATAGTATCATCTCTAAAAGACTACTACTCCAACAGGGAAGATACTATCGTACTCTAGAGTGTGATAGTGCCATCTCTGTTGGTTTTTGTGCTTATCAGGGAAGATAAATTCTTTGTTTTTGTTTGTTTTTTCTTTCTTTTCTTTTCCTTTGTTTTTTTTAACCTTTCCGAGGTTGTATAGGAATATTCAACCTCGGGAGTTTTGGGAGTGAGGAACCGGGCGTTTGATTTTCAAAACTTAAAAAACCAAAAAAAAGAAACAAACTTAAACAAGCGGGCAGATGAAACTCAGTTTTACACCAAAGAAACTTATATTACCCTTTATAGAGGGCCTATCTTAATATCTTTTCTACAATCGATTTAAATCAGTCTCTATCTGTTTTAGGTCGCTGTCAATATCATTTAAGTTGACATCGGTTTCTTGCAGCAGCTGCTTCTCTTCAGGGGGCAGGCTTACCTTATCTGTTTGCTTATCTTCTTTTTTGATAACTTCAGTCGGCCGAATATCCGGCTCCGGCGGCGGAACCACCTTTTTCAGCGCTGCTTGCCGCTGTTTAAAAATCATCAATATGCCGACAAAAACAACGATCATTATCATAAAACCAACCGCTAACCATCCTTTTTTCAATTTTAACCCCTTATTTTTCTCATCCTCCGCCAACAACTGCTCAGCTTCTGGACTGCCGACCCGTGATTGATCATTCATCAACTCTTCCGCCATCAAAAACCTCCATTAATATTATTAACCGCTCCAGTCTGACCCGTTACCGCCTGCGTCGGTGTTAAACTAGCCGCCGGTTTTAAACTGGCCATCAACTGCAAAATGCCAACCAGCTCCGCTCTTATCTCGATCATCTCCCGCCTTAAAGTTTGGAAATCGGATCTTAACTGCTGGTAAGTTTGGCCCACCGACCGCCGCAGTCCAACCCCGTCTGTTATCTGGGGTATGTACACTTTAGTTTCTTGTTCATCCAGTTTAGCCTTAAACGCATCTATTTTAATCTCCAGAGTGTCAAGCCTTGTGTAAACCTGGCTCATATCCACTCCAAGGCCTTCCCATATTTTGGCTCTTTTTCTAATTTTTTCAGCCACTAAAGACATCTTATCCGCCGCTTGATTTAGCCTTTCAACAAGTTTTGCGTTTAACTTAACCAACCTTGTCTTAATTCTCTCGACGATTTTCTTTTTTCTTTCATCCTTTATTTTCCTCAGCCTTTCTTTAAACTCACTTTCCCTCTCCCGCAGTTTTTCCTTTGCCTCTTTTATTTTTTCCCTTCTTTTTTCCGCCCGCTTTTTGGCCTTCTCCAACCATTCCTGCCGCCTCTCTTGCAGATTTTTTCGTAGCTCTTGCCGATGTTCTTTAATTTCTTTAGACCGGATTCTTTTTTGAATCTTTTTTTCTTTCTCTAAATGCTTCGTCACAGTTTTTTTTATTGTTTTTCCATCCTTTTTAACCCCAGACTCAACCTGGTTAAGCTGCTTCGGCCCCGCCTCCCTTAACTGGTGGTTAACCTCGGCTTCACCCGCATTGCCGCGACCCCCGCCCTCATTGTCTGCCCAAACGCCGCCACCTGCCACGGCTCCTATTAACACCACAAACACCGCCGCTAATCCCCAAATCGCTCTTTTCTTTTGCATATCTATATTTATCATAGCAACTTATCAAAAACCCCTCAACTTATCCGCCAAGCAGCCTCTTTATTATTAAGCTATATTATTAATATGCCAAAGTCCATCCTAAACTTAACCGCCGACAAGCTGGCCCCACGGCTTTTAGGCCAGTTCTTATGCCGCCGATTTCCAAACGGCACAGTCAAAAAGTATGTTATCACCGAAGTTGAAGCATACGTTGGCGAGCAAGACAAAGCCTGCCACGCTCACAAAGGCAAAACCAAACGAACCGCTATCATGTATGGTCCGCCCGGCCATTGGTATGTCTATCTAATTTATGGCATGTACTCTATGCTTAATTTAGTCTGCGCCCCCACAGGCGTTCCCCATGCAGTTTTGATAAGATCAGTTAAAGGCATCACCGGCCCCGGCCGCTTGACCAGAGCCTTAAAAATTGATACTAGTTTTAACGCCAAATTAGCCAGCCCCGATCATGGCTTATGGGTGGAATTCTCCAATCCCAACATACCCAAAAATCAAATCGCCATAACCCCTCGAATCGGTGTCGACTACGCCCAGGAAGACAAAGACGCCCCGTTAAGATTTGTTTTAAATCTCTAACTTGCCGCCCCCAACCGCCAAGCTTGTTACTTTTTAACCGCCATGTGTTACAATGTATCTGTTAGGAAAGTAAAAAGGAGAAGGAAAAAGGATAGTTTAATTTCCCGCATTTGTTTATCCCCCCAAGATTTTATGCCTACTGGTTTGCCGTATTTTTTCCCTCTTTTTGGTTTTGTTGGTCTTATTCCCTTTTTTCCACAGCTTATCCTTATTTTCAACGAATTTAATCCTTTATTATTTTTTATTCAAAGAAGGGGGGTGAACTAAATTCATGAGTGTAAAACTTTATGTTGGTAACCTTAATTATTCAGTCACCAGTAATCAATTAGCTGATCTTTTTGCTCAGTATGGTGATGTCGAAGACGCTGTCGTTCTTAATGATCGTCAAACCGGTCGATCCAGAGGTTTCGGATTTGTCACAATGGCCGATCCCGAACAAGCTCAAGAAGCCATTGACAAGCTTAATGGCCAAGAGTTCGAAGGCCGTAACCTGATTGTTAACGAAGCTAGACCACGGCGGGATGACAGGTAGTCAACTTGCCTAAACAAAAAAACAGGCTACTTTAATTACAGGCCCACCCAAGCTAAAATTTATTTTATGCTTAAGGAAAGTTTTGTAGTTACGGTAGCCTTTTTTTATGATAACCCGCGCCAATAACTAAGTGATCTTTAAAAGATTATTATTTTGTTGAAATCGGTTTTGCCCCTTGCTGGATGTTTTCTGGCTGTGTATTTATCGGCAGTCCGGTCGGCATCGGCGGCATTCCCCAACTGCCGGATTTCCAAACCTGGCCTATTTTTTGTGCTTGTTTGACTTCCATATCAACCGCTCCTTGTTTGATCAGCCATGAAGCCGCTTCTAAAACCTCAGCCGTTATAGGCGGTCTGAAATTGCCGGTTGCATACCTTAAACTCCACATCAAAACATCCAATCCTTGGGTATTTGGTTTCATGCCTAATTTTTTAAGCATCTCTACCACCTCGACCACGCCCTTGGCCTTTCTAATCTCAAAATTTATCTTTCCCAACCCAACCACCGCTGGTTTATGCAGGTGAATTAACGGCACCTCTTGAAAAACCAGCCGGTTTTGGTTATAGACCTCGCCCAAATCACTCAACTGTTTGGTCCCCACTAAAATAATCAAATCTACCCGCAGGCCCTGATATGAAATCTCGACTTGGTTCTCATCCATCAAATCAACCTCGTTTTTTGGTTCTACCACTATTCGCATCCGGCCGTCCACCGTCTGGGTAGCGATCCGATCCACCTCGGCCTCTTTATAGGGCAGGGTAATAACCAAATCTCGATTGCCGGCGTTGCCTTTAACCGCTTCTTTGTGGGGAAAATTCAAATCAATCTTGTAATTCCCGCCAAACCAGCTTTTTTTGCCTTCAATGTTTAAACTCAGTCCCAAACCAGCTGCCAGCAAAACCTCATCCACCAACGGCTGATCAGCCACGCAGACGCCAATGTTTTTGGCTGATTTAAATATTTCAACTAATTCTTCCGCCTGATTCTGTTCCAATATCATTTCTTATAGGATAATATCATATCACCTTCTTTGAAGTCAAGGCTTTCCGGTTTCAACCGAACACCGCATTCCTGGCCGGCCACCACCTTTTCCATTTTTTGGTTTTTTATCTGCAAATCAGTCAATCGCCCCTTTCCTATAATCTTATTTTTTCTGACTATCTCGACATCATCATTTAATTTTAACTCGCCCTCTATTACCTTACAGCCAGCTATCTTTGATTTGCCGATATCAAACACCTTTAACACCTGCGCCTTGCCTAAAATCTCCTGGTCGATCGTTTCATCCATCATCTTTAAAGCCCGCTGTTCGAACTCCTCTAAAAGTTTGTATATGACCTGGAAATTGCTGATCTTGACTTTTTCGGCTTCGGCCAATGAAGCAATCGCCGGCCTAAGTTTTAACTGAAAAGTGACTATCTCTACCTGGAAAGCCGCCGCTAAAGCCACTTCTGACTCGGTTACTTCGCCAACGTTTTGGTAGACCACCTTTATTTGCGGCGGCAGGCTGCCGGCTATTGCCTCAAGCGCCCCCTTTGTTGGTGCTTTCAAAAAAATTGGAATCACTTTTTCTTGCTCAATCTGCTCAAGATCTTCTTGAAGCTCCTTTAATAGCTTGGCCGGTGGGCCTTTTTTGGCCTTTTTATCAATCTTTTTATCACTGCTTGCCCTAAACACCTCGCCTACCACTGGTGCTTGTTCAAAACCCCAAATCATGACCGGTTGGCCTGGTAAAGCCTGCTTGATTGCCTTGCCCTTTTCATCAAATAAAGCCCGCACCTTAGCTTTTTGCCCTGACACATCCACCACGTCCCCAGCCTGCAGTTTTCCCTCGCTGATAATTACGCTAACTAAATGGCCTCGATGCTTGTCAAACCAGGTTTCTAATATAAATCCAGAAGCTTTCTTTTCTACCTCCACCATCGCCGGATTCATTTCGTAAGTTAACAAAACCATTTCCAAAAGCTCATCCACACCCTTTCCGGTTTTGTTTGACACACCCACCATCACTTCTTGGCCGCCGTAATCCTCGACAATCACATTTTCTCTGGCTAAATCAGCCTTGACCTTGTCTAGGTTAGCCCCCTCTAAGTCAATTTTAGTCACCGCCACCACAAACGGCGTTTTGGTTTCTTGGATTATCTTGATCGCTTCCTTGGTTTGGGGCATAACTGAATCGTCAGCCGCCACCACTAATATCGCCACATCCGCAATCTGGGTTCCGCGAGACCGCATGCCGGTAAAAGCCGCATGCCCCGGCGTATCAATAAATGTTATCAACTGATCCTTGACCTTCACCTGCCAAGCCCCGATTGATTGAGTTATCCCCCCTACCTCCTTTTCCGCTACATGGGTCTTTCTGATATTGTCCAACAGGCTAGTTTTGCCGTGATCGACATGTCCAAGCACCACGATTACCGGAGGTTTTTTAATCTTAGCCATTTTTTCCTAACTTAAACCAACTAATTTTATTGTAAGGGATTATTTTTTCGTTTTTTTGTCTTTGTCTTCCGACATAATCTCGATTTCCCAGCCGGTCAGCCTGCTGGCTAGTCTGACATTTTGACCTTCCTTACCGATCGCCAAAGCCAACTGTTCGGCATCACCGTAGACATAGGCTGTTTTTTTCTTTTCGTCCAACTCAATTTTTAAACCCTCAGCCGGAGACAAAGCCGCCGCCACAAACATCGCCGGGTTGTCGCTGTACTGAATCACATCAATTTTTTCTCCACCCAACTCATTTATGACTGTCTGCACCCGGATGCCCTTTTGGCCCACGCAGGTGCCTACCGGATCAACTCCGGCTCTGGTCGAAGCCACCGCCATCTTAGTTCGATGGCCAGCTTCCCGAGCAATATGCTTAATCACCACACTGCCGGCTCTCATTTCCGGCACTTCTTGATAAAAAAGCTGGGCCACAAACTCCGGATCACTCCGAGAAACCACCACCGTTTCTATCTTTTTAGGAGTTTCACCCTCGCCCTTAACATAAAACCGCATTCTTTGGTTTAATTGGTATTCTTCAGTTGGCACCTGTTCTTTTTTAGGGAACAAAGCCTCGACCTTGCCGATAAGCACATAGTAATTAGGCCCTTCTTTTCTAAAAATCGAACCGCTGACCACCTGGCCTACTTTCTCTAGCAATTTACCAACCGCTACCTCTTTTTCAGCCTCCCTGACTTTTTGCAAAATAACCTGCTTGGCCGCTTGAGCCGCGATTCGGCCAAATCCTGATGGAGTCACATCCTGCCCATTTTTGAAAATTCTTAACTCGCCTGTTTCCGGCAAAATGTCGACTTCATACTCGGCCTCTTCATCCCATTCATAGTCTTTGTGATAAGCCGCCAAAATCGCCTCTTCAATGCTTTCCACAACCACCTCTGGTTTTATGTCCCTTTCAGCACAGATCTGGTTTATAGCGGCTGAAAACTCGTTTCTGGCCGTTAATATTTTTTTTAAATTAGCCTTCATTTTAAATTAAAAAAGCGACCCCCGCCGCTTTTAAACACCCTTAAACTTACTAATTTTTATCTTGTTTAGTATACCACAAGACAAGAAAAACCCCCTTTCGCTTCCCAATTGCACACACCGGGTATGTGCTAAATTTAATTTTGGTATGCTAACATGACTTAGCATGAAAGCCTGTTCAGACTGGTCCAGTCTTTCCTCTTATCTTAAGCACAACTTATCTTATCTAGACCATCAAATACTTGCGGTTTCGGCTTCTGGCTTTACCCGGCTTGGCCTTAGTTTGTTAGGGCTTAAATTTTATCTGCTAACCGCCCTTAAAAGTTTAGATTTATCTGATTTTCCTAAAAATGTTACCGTCTATGTTTCTCAAAAACCAGCCCACAGCAGCTATTCTATTCTTGAAACAAATCAATCTTTAGTCAAAACATTGCCAGTTAAATACTTAGCTGCCTACAAATCATCCCCAAAAATCAAAAAACTTGGCCAACAGCTTAATCTTAAGCTTCTTGTGGCTCCTTGGCACCTGCGCCAGCAGCTGGAAAATAAAAAAAGCTTTTATCTGCTTAAAAAGCGCCTGCATCTAAACACCGTGCCTTTTAGTATTTGCACCTCTGCCCAGATCTTGGATAAAAGCTGGGATTGGTGGCTGACTCATCAAAAAATTCCGGCTGTCTTCCAAGATGCCCAAACCATTTCAGGTGGCGGGCTTGGCACCTTTATCATGCGCACCCGCCAGCAGCACCGCCAACTCCAACATTGGCTTAAAAACAGATCAGAAATCCTATGCCCTGAATATATCCACGGCCAAGAAATAACAGTTAACGGCTGTCTTTTAAGCCACGGTATTGTGATGAGTGAAATTAGATATCAGTTGGTCGATAAATTTGGCCGCTTTTACGGCCATAGTTGGGGCCATGTTTCTTCTGTTATCCACCAGCAGGTTGACCGGGCAATCAAACAGCTGGGGCAGTATCTTCATGCCCGTGGCTATCGGGGCATATTCGGCCTGGACATGTTTGTTGACAAAAAAGACAAGGTCTACCTGGGCGAATGCAACGCCCGCCTAACCGGCAACCTGCCGATTTCAACCTTCCTACAACTTTGGCGCCACCTTATCCCCATCGAAGTCCTGCACTACCTTGCCTTTTTTGATAAAAACTTCTCTGTAAACCCCGATCTTATCAATCAAAGCTATAAAAACACATCTTTCCAGGGCGGGCATATAATTCTTAGAAACCGGACCAATAAATCCGTCACTATCCAAAAAACCTTAAAACCGGGTTTATACGCATATAACCAGGGTGGTTTCAAGTGGCTTAAACCTGCCTTAGGTTTTTTTCCGCCTGAATCTAATCAATTTATCTTAACCGATGGTTTGATGCCGGCCGGCACTCTTATCAAGCCTAATCGTAAACTCGCCCGCCTTATTTTTTCCCGCCCCATTCTGAACTCCACCCGCAAACTAACCGATTTTGCCGCCGCCTCTCTTAACTGGGTTGTCAATCAGCTTCTCCCCACTGCTCCTGCAAACAGATTCCTGTCTTTACTTTCTTGAATTAATTAGTTTCCACTGTCGCGTAAATCCGCCTGACGCCGGCTGATGAAGATTTTTCTTTCAAGATTTTAAACACCCCCACCTCGGATGTCGATTTAACATGTGGTCCGCCGCAGACCTCGATCGAAAAATCCCCAATCGTATAAACCCTTACCTTTTCATCATATTTATGTTCAAAAAAAGCCAAAGCGCCCATTCTTTTGGCCTTTTCAAACTCCACAACCTCCCACCTAACCGGCAGATCTTCCTTAATCTTTTGATTTACCAAATCCTCCACCTGCCTAAGCTCTTCTTTTGTCAAAGCCCGATCAAAAGTAAAATCAAACCGCAGTTTTTCTTCGTCAATCTTGCTGCCTGCTTGTTTGACTTTGCCTCCCAATACCTGCCTTAGAGCCGCCTGCAATAAATGGGTAGCTGTATGCATTCGAACAGCTTGTGGATGGTGGGAAGCCAGGCCGCCTTTAAACATGCCGGCCGCCGCAGTCCGGGATTTTTGCTGGTGTTGCTTAAACGCTTCGTTAAACTTTTGTCTTTCAATTATCTTTCCACCCATCTCTTTAACAACATCCGCCACAATCTCAAGCGGCAATCCATAAGTTTCATAAAAATAAAAAGCCTCTTTCCCAGTTATAACCCTATCTTTTTGTTTGTTTAAAAACTTGCAAAGCTCCTTTTCACCTCTTTTTAAAGTTTGGCTAAATTTATCCTCCTCACCCGCCACTACTTGTTTAGCTTTTTCCAAACACTCCTTAATTTCAGGGTAAGTTTGAAGGTAAAAATTGTACCAATACTCAAAGGCTGGCAAATAAAACCGCTTTCCAAACCCGACCTGCCAACCAGCCCGCAGGGCCCGCCTTATCAACCGGCGCAAAACATACCCTTGCATTACATTGCTGGGAATTACTCCATCAGCAATAATAAAAAAAGCCGCCCTTAAATGATCAGCCATAATTCGATACAGCCTTTTATCATCAGCCGCATACCCTCTTCCACTTTGTTTGGCCCAGGCTTCTATTACCGGCCAGAAAACTTCGGTTCGGTAATTGTCTTTTTTCCCTTGCAGGACCGCGGTTACTCTTTCCACCCCCATGCCGGTATCGACATTTTTAGCTGGCAGCTCTTTTAGACCGCCGTCGGCCTGTCGGTCATACACCATGAAAACGTTATTCCAAATCTCGACAAACCTGCTGTCACAACCCGGCCCGCAACTGTCTGATTTTAATGGCCTGCCCGGGGCAGTGTCATAAAAAACTTCAGTATCCGGCCCGCACGGCCCGGTTTCCCCCACCGCCCACCAATTATCTTTTTTGCCCAAATAAAAAATTCTTTCCTTTGGTATGCCCGCCTCTTGCCAATATTTGGCGGATTCATCATCCCGCGGGGCATCCTCATCTCCTGCAAACACCGTCACCCACAATCTATTAGGCTCGATGTTTAAATGCTTAGTCAAAAACTCGTACGAAAACCTGATTGACTCTTTTTTAAAATAATCGCCAAAACTCCAATTCCCTAACATTTCAAAAAAAGTATGGTGAGTTGCATCACCCACCTCTTCTATATCATCTGTTCGTACACATCTTTGGACGTCGGCGATCCGATTTCCCAATGGGTGCCTGCCTTCTAAAAAAAACCGGGCCATCGGATGCATGCCGGAGTTTATAAACAAAGCACTCGGGTCATCTTCTGGGATCAAAGGTGCTGATGGCACAATTACATGGCCTTTTGACTTAAAAAACTCTAAATATTTTTTGATCAACTCCCTTGACGTAATCATAGTAGTATTATAGCCTAACTCCAATCTGATTTTTCATCTTTGTTAACGACCTGTCTACAGGCTATAAAATAAAGCCGCTCCTTAATGCTTCTTATCAGCCCGGGCTTTAGCTAAAACAGATTGTATATAATCAGATTTAAGTCGGTTATACTTCTGCCGGTTGCCGCCAGCCTGTTTAAACCAATCCTGTTTTAATTTATAGTAGCGATCAGCTTCTTTAGGGTGGGAGATTAAATAATCACGAAAGGCTAAAAGTTTAGCATATTCCGGGCTGTCAACATAAGTTAAATGAATATGAACGTCTTTATACCCGGTATTGGCAATCTTTGATAAAAAAATCCTCTGGTTAACTTCTTGATGAATATGGGTAAACCCCAACTGCTTAAGTTTGTTAACAGCTGTTTGCTTGTCTTGCCAATTTGAAATAGCAACCAGTATGTCCACTATCCCCTTTCCCCCAAGGCCATAAACCGCGCTGCTGCCGATATGGTGAACTTGGGCTTGGGGCAAAACCCGTTTTATCTTTCTCTTATACCGGCCAAAAATAGCAGCAAACTCCAAGGAAAAAGGTTTAAGAACAATCACACTATATTATAACCAAAACAGTATCAGCAAATTGTTTGCCCTGTGAATAAGGCCTTTTTGTATATAATCAGGTATGAGCTTTGATAACATTATCTTTGACCTGGGTGGAGTTGTATTTACCAACGGTACTAAAAAATTTATTCAGTCCCTGACTGCTCGATATCCAACTCTAGACATAATGCTTATCAAAAACCTTATTCATACCGGGCCTTTGGCGGATGCCTATCGAGCTGGACAGGTTTCCCGCCATCAATTTTGGCAAACAATTATTCACAAGTTAAACCTAAAAGAATCTATTGACCAGCTTGAAAACGAATGGATATCCTACTACAAACCAAAAACCCAAGTTATTAAACTTATCCAACGCCTTCAAAAAACCGGCCGCCATTGTTATTACTTATCCGATAACATCAAGCAAAGAGCGATAAGGCTTGATCAAAAATATAACTTCCAGCGACTGTTTAAGGGCGGTGTGTTTTCATATCACATTGGTCTGCGCAAACCCAACCTTAAGGTATATCAAGCCCTATTAAATACATATAAACTAGACCCTTCAGCTTGTCTTTTTATCGATGATAAACCCAAAAACCTTCTTCCAGCCAAAAAACTAGGTATGACTCCGATATTATTTACCTCGCCTCAAAAACTTCTTGAAGATTTTCAAAATCTTCAGGTTATCTAACCAGCTTATCTAGTATCACCTTCATAATATTCCCGCACCGCTTGCCTTAACAGCTCCATCATCTTGCCGCCCTCGACATCAAAATAAGGTACACCATTATAAGTAACAGTGCTTCCAATCAACGCATGATAAACCGCGCACTGTCTTAACTGATCTTCGGTATAAGCTTCTGACACTTGATTTATAATGCCCATGCAAATATCATTTGTTTTTCTTACACCTAATCTTTGTCTTAATTTTTCTACCAACCCTCTCGCTTCTTCATAGGCCCTATTCCACTCCTCCTCACTTGATGCCATTTGAAAATTTTGCTCTGGGCCTGGGATCATGTTAAAAACTAGAGCTCTTTCTCTAAAATTTCTAAAGCCTCTCTGGTTCTAATATGCAATTTACCTTTAGGTAATCTTAAAGCCTCTTCCACCTCCCACCATCTAGCCTCGACGATCTCCCTGCCGTCGATCGCAATCTTTTCCCCTGGCGCAATTTGGCACCAACACTGCAGGTAGATAAAATGTCTTTTTTCATGGAAATCCGCTGGAAACACACCATCAAACACCGCAAACACTCTTTTAAACTCTACCTTGATTCCCAACTCTTCTTTGATTTCCCGCTCAACCGCTTCTTTGATTGTTTCCCCCACCTCTACATGTCCGCCGGCTACCAACCACATATCGCCGCCGTTCCATTTAGGCGATCGCACCAGCAACACCTGCTGTCTGTCATTAAAAACATAGCCGCCGACCACAGGCTCTGGGTATTTAGTCATAAGCTTATTGTATCACCAAAACTAGGAACCAATCACCTTTAGTCTGAAAATTCCAAACTCCACCCTGAACCAGACTTCGACTTTGCGTCGGAGACGGTCCAGGGTTGCCCCGAACTAATACTGCGTTCTAGTTCAGAGCAAAGCCGTTCCCGGAACGTGACTTGTTCACGTTCCGGGAACGAAAGAGGGATGACAGAAAAACCGAAAACCACCCTTGGAGTGGAAAAGGCTAAAGCATTTCACCGTTTTAACATGTTAACACTATCACACTCTAGAGTGTGATAGTATCATCCCTAAAAGACTACCACCCCAACAGAGAAAATACTATCGTACTCTAGAGTGTGATAGTGTCATCTCTGTTGGTTTTTTTACTTATCAGGGAAGATAAATACTTCCCCCCTGCTTCCTTTTTTTGGTTTTTCCGACCTTACAATCTTACGCAAAACCCCCGGGATCAATTACAGATCCCGGGGGCGCTATCCAAACTCTTACTCTATTGTTAGCTTAACCTTTTTAAGCTTGAAGGCGTTGATAACCACAATCACCGATGACAAGGACATCAAGAAAGCTCCAACCCCTGGTGATAAAAAGAAGCCAAAAGGAGCAAAAATGCCGGCCGCTGCCGGGATAGCCACAATGTTATAACCAGCCGCCCAGACCAAGTTTTCAATCATCTTGCGATAAGTTTTCCGGCCCAGAATAATCAACCGAACAATATCTTTCGGATTGCTTCGGGTCAAAACCACATCGCCGGCCTCGACCGCTATATCTGTTCCCGCCCCAATCGCCACACCAACATCAGCTTGTGTCAACGCTGGAGCATCATTCACCCCATCGCCGACCATCATCACTACATGGCCTTTATCCTGCAGGGATTTAACATGCTGGTATTTGTTCTCTGGCAAGACATTGGCAAAATAAGTATCAAGCCCAAGTTCTTTGGCAACCGCCTGAGCTGTTTCTTGGTTGTCGCCGGTTAGCATCGCCACCTTAACCCCAAGCTTATGCAGATCGTCAACCGCCTCTTTGGATTCAGGCTTTATCTTGTCCGACAATAAAATAGCTCCTAAGACCCCATCCTTGTTAGCCACAAAAACCAAGGTTTTGCCTTCTTTAGAAAAATGATCAGACAACTCATCAGCTTTCTCCCCCCAAAGACCCTTATCCGCCATCAAAGCCCTATTGCCAACCACATATTCAACCCCATCAACTTCACCGATCACACCCTTGCCGGCCACGTTGCTGAAGTTTTCCGGTTTGGTAAGTTTAAGCTTTTTCTCCTTGGCAAACTCGATAATCGAGGCCGCGATCGGATGAGACGAATGCGCCTCTAGGCTAGCCGCTATTCTGATAATCTCGTCTTTGGACATCTTGTTTAAGGCCACTATGCCGGAAACGCCAAACACTCCATAAGTTAAAGTGCCGGTTTTATCCATGACTACATAATCAACATCCTTTATCCGCTCTAGCTTGCCCATATCTTTAATAAACAGGCCGTTTTTGGTAGCCAAAGCAGTTGTAATCGTGGTCACCGTCGGAATAGCCAAGCCCAAAGCATGGGGGCAAGCAATAACCAGCACCGTTATCGCCAAAGCCAAAGCAAAGGTAAACGGCTGGCCAAGTATCAGCGACCAAATTAAAATCGTCAATAAAGCTACCGTCAAAGCCGAAAAAGTTAACCATTTAGCCGCCCGATTAGCCAGCAGTTGGGTTTTTGGCTTGGTCATCTGAGCTTGGGCGATCAGGGCGTGAATCTGGCCAACTGTAGAATTTTTCCCCACCCGCTCGATCTTCACCTCCAACGAACCATCTAAACAAATCGACCCAGCAACAACTTGGCTGCCTTTTTGCTTATCAATAGGTTTGGACTCGCCGGTGATCACCGCTTCATCAACCGCCGCTTGGCCTTTTAAAACAACCGCGTCAGCCGGAATTTTCTCCCCCGGCTTTACCAAAACCACATCCCCAACCTGCAGCTTATCTACCGGCACATCAACCGTTTGGCCATCCTTGATTAAATGAGCCTCGGTCGGCAGCAGCTTGGCTACCTCTTTTAAAGCATCGCCGGCGGCTGTGCTGGATTTAGCCTCTAAATAATGGCCAAACAAAAGCACCCAGATTAATGATGAGATTTCTAAATAAAACTGGCCGTCAAGCTGGGGCAAAAAGGTACTGGCCGCCGAAAATAAATAGCCGGCCCCGACAGCCAAAGATACCAAGGTCATCATGCCGTATTCTTTAGCTTTTATCTCGTGTCCGGCGTGTTCGAAAAAGACCAAACCGTAATAAAAGATAGCTGTCGACAAAATAAACTGAATGTATTTTTGGAAAGGAATGGTTAAGTTGAAAAACCCCAAAACCGGCCCAGAGGTTAAAACCAAGGGAATAAGCAACAAAGTTACAATCCAAAACCTTCTTAAAAACTCTTTAGCCGACCCATGTCCCATGTGGCCCGTGTGGCCGGAAGCCAAGGAATCCTCCTTGGCTTCAAGATCCATACCGCATTTTGAGCATTTGCCCGGCTTATCCGATCTTTCCTCCGGATGCATCGGGCAGACGTACACTATCGCCTTACCTTGCGGTTTTTTAGACATGTGTTGATGGTCATGATTTTGATGATGGGCTTGGCCTTGATCATTGTCTTTATGATCGTGGCCGCCGGAACAACATGATGACATTACAACCTCCTTTATAAATTGATAAAATTAATTAACAGCCGTTTCAAGTGCTTTGATAAGCTTGGTTTCAATCTCTTTGGCAATTTCTTGCAAAGCCGAATTGGCTGACAAAGTCAGGGCTCGAGTTGGCCTGATTACGCTGATGTAAATACCGCCGTTTCTGTCAAAAACAATCACATTGCAAGGCAGAAGCAGTCCAATTTCTATCTCGGCCTGTAAAGCCTTATAAGCATTAGGCGGATTACAAGCGCCCAAAATTCGGTAGCGCCCAAACTCAACATTTAGCTTTTCCGCTAAAGTTTGCTGGACATCAACCGCGGTTAAGATGCCAAAACCCTGCTCTTTTAAGCTGGCTGTAATCCTAGAAAGCGCTTCTTGGAAGCTGCCTTTAAACTGTTTAGTAATGGCATAATCGGGGGTTGTCATTTTATGATCTCCTATTGCTTGAATGTTTAAAAACTTTTAATAACTCTTTAATGGCTTGTTCCGGCTTGTTTGAAAACTGGTCGGCTACATGTGTGCGCAAGTGGTGCTCTAATATTAAAGCATCAACGCTTCTTAATGAATTTTGGATAGCTAAACTTTGGTTAAGGATATCCACGCAGTATTCATCATTTTCAATCAGCTTGATAAGGCCGGTTATTTGGCCTTTGATAATCTTAAGCCGCCTGGC
>JAADGY010000085.1 GCA_013152165.1 bacterium | reverse complement strand
CATTTGACATCTAAGTTTTGACATTTTTTATCTTATTGCTTTTAACTTTATGCTCTTTCTAACTTGATAAACTCAATCCGCCTTTGCCTTTTACCCTTGGAGTTTATATAATGTCTTCATATGAAAGGCGGAATAGTTGCTTTGGTTGGCCGGCCCAATGTTGGCAAGTCAACTCTTTTAAACCAGATCTTAAAACAAAAGGTGTCGATCACCTCGCCTAAGCCCCAAACCACCAGGCGGTTGATTCAGGCCGCCTATGAAGACCAGCGGGGCCAGATAATCTTTACCGACACCCCAGGCATTTTTGCCAAAGTTCAGGACCGGGTTGCCTCTAAAATCAACAAACTGGCCGTCGGCTGGATGGGCAATGTTGATTTAATTTTATACATGATCGATAAAACCAGAAGCCGGGGGCCCGAAGAAAACCGCATTTTAGGCATTGTCAGGCAATCCAGCGCCCCCAAAATTTTGGTCTACAACAAAATCGATATTAAAAAACCCGATTACTCCTATGAATACAAAGTTTACGAAGAAGAGTTTGATGATGTCGTTTACATCTCTGCTCTTAAAGCCACTCACATAAAAACTCTTTTGGCAAAAATCTTTGACTTCCTGCCGGAGATTAGCCAGCCTCTGTTTGACTCCGACAGTCTTTCCCCCACGTCTTTTAAATATCAATTCCCGCATGTTTTTGGCTGATTTGATACGGGAAAAAATCTTTATCCATTTTCGCCAAGAAGTGCCCTATACCGCCGGCGTCGAAGTAGAAGAAATTGATGATCGGCCGGATATGTTTTATTTAAAAGCCAAAATTTTAGTCTTAGATCCTAAATATAAAGGTGTTATCATCGGCCGGGCAGGGGAGGGTATTAAACACATCGGCACCATGGTGAGAAAAGAGCTGGAGCTTATTACCAACAAAAAAGCCTTTGTCGATTTGAACGTTGAAGTCGACAAGCATTGGCCGGATCGTTTATTGATCTAACGGCCAAACTGAGTATAATCATATACATGACAGCCTTAAAAAGAACTTGGATCAAAGATCTGCCGCAAAAACAAGATCAAGAGGTGGCATTGTACGGCTGGGCCGAGACTATAAGAGATCATGGCCAAATCACCTTTATCGATCTAAAAGACAAAACCGGCCTAGTTCAATTAGTTGGCTATAAGCTTGACCCCAAGCCAACCCTTTATGCCCCTATCCAGGTAATCGGCCAAGTCAAAGCCCGCCCGCCCAAGCTGGTCAACCCTAAACTGCCCACCGGCCGTATCGAAGTCAGCATTAAAGACTTGAAAATTCTAAACTCAACCAAGCCCTTGCCATTTCCCATCGACACTCCAGGATATGAAATCGATGAAGCTGTTAAATTAAAATACCGCTACCTAGATCTTCGCCGGCCTCGACTGTTCAACAACCTTCAAAAAAGAAGCCAAATCATCGATCATATACGTCAGTATTTATTCAGACATGATTTTTTAGAGATTGAAACTCCTATTTTAACCAAATCAACTCCAGAAGGGGCCCGTGATTTTTTAGTCCCTTCTAGGTTGCAGCCCGGCAAATTCTACGCCCTGCCCCAATCGCCACAGCAGTACAAACAGCTTTTAATGGTCGCCGCTTTGGAACGGTACTTTCAAATAGCCCGCTGTCTGCGGGACGAAGACCCCAGAGCCGACCGCGGTTTTGAGTTTACCCAGCTTGATTTGGAAATGAGTTTTGTTACCCAAGAAGATGTTATGAACTTAACCGAAGCCATGCTGATCGAGATCGCCGAAGCGGCTGGCTTAAAAATACTGCACAAGCCTTTCCCTCGCTTTACCTATAAGCAGGCTTTGGAAAAATACCAAGCCGACAAGTTTGACATGAGAAAAGACAAGCAAAAAGGCGTTTTGGCCTTTGCCTGGGTGACCCACTTTCCCTTTTTTGAAAAAACCGATGACGGCGGCTGGACCTTTACACACAACCCTTTTTCCCAACCAATTCCAGAACACGAACAGGACTTGCTAAAAGCCGAAAACATAGGCCAAATCACCACCACCCAATATGATTTGGTCTGCAACGGCTACGAAGTCGGCGGCGGCAGCATAAGATCGCATAAGCCTGAAGTTCTGCAGGCTGTTTTTAAAATACTAGGCTACTCCAAGCAACAGATTCAACAGAAATTCGGCCACATGTTGGAAGCCTTATCTTTCGGAGCTCCCCCCCATGGCGGCATAGCCTTGGGGCTGGATCGGCTTATTGCCATATTCCAAGACGAACCATCGATAAAGGAAGTCATGGCTTTTCCTATGAGTTCATCAGGTGCTACCTCGGTTATGGACGCCCCAAGCAAAGTCGACCCCCAACAGCTTAAAGAGCTTCATCTTCAAATAATCCAACCCAAAAAGAAAAAGCGATGCTAAAAGACATCACCGCCGTCATAATCCAAAAGCCTCTTTTGATTTTGGAAATCATCCTTTTATCTGTTATTTCTTTATTTCTTATTCCGCCCCAGCCGGTTGTCAGCCAGATCAACCAAATAACTCAAAGCCTAAACCATACCATTCCGGCCCTGTCGATTCAATCGCAGTTAGAAATACCCTCTTATCCAACCCGCGGTTTTAATACCGCCCCGCCTTCCCTATCTGCCCGGGCTTATTTGATAAAAGATTTAGATTCAAAAGTCATCATCGCCGCCAAAAACCCTGATACTCCCCTGCCGATTGCTTCGTTGACTAAATTAATGACCGCCCTGGTTGCCTTGGAATCATACCCGCCCAAAACCATTATCCCAATAACCATCGATGCCGACCAGGTTGAAGGCCAAAAAATCGGCCTTAAAAAAGGCGAGAAATACACTCTTGAAACCTTAGTTGCCAGCTCGATTATTCATTCAGCCAACGATGCCGCTTTAAACCTGGCCGCTTACCACCCCAAAGGCATAAAAGGCTTTGTTTATTTGATGAATCAAAAGGCTAAACAGCTAAACATGAATAAAACCCACTTCACCAATCCAGTCGGTTATGATAACCCCGATCATTACTCTACCGTTTCCGACCTGGCTCTGCTGGCCGAAGCAGTTTTAGACAACCCCCTTATCACCGCCTTTGCCCAAACGCCGATGATGCGCATGGTCGAGGTCACCAGCGGCCGGGTTGTAACCCTTAAAACCACCAATGATTTATTAGGCAGGTATCCTGGTGTTTTAGGTTTGAAAACCGGCTGGACCGAAAAAGCTGGTGAATGCTTGATTTCTTTGGTTGAATCAAAAACCGGCGGCAAATGGTATCTTAGCATCATGTTGGGCAGTCAAGACCGCTTTGGCGAAACGATCTTGTTAAAAAACTGGGTCGACGCCAATATTAGATGGACCAAGATCAAGCCCGAAAATTTTTAAAAGCACCGCATTTCCCTAAAGCCGCGCCGCCCCAGG
>JAADGY010000059.1 GCA_013152165.1 bacterium | reverse complement strand
TGTCTTTATTATCAGGGCTGGGTGAGTTGAATTTTTTTGGCCAGCTGAAAAAATAAAGGAGCGGCGGTTTCTGATCCCCAGGGGGATGTTTTGGGAAAATCAAGTTTAACCATGATTAAATACTGTGGTTTTTCCGGGGGCCAGAAGCCAACAAAAGAGGCGATGGTTTTATGGGGGTCGTATTTGCCCTCCACAGCTACTTGGGCGGTGCCGGTTTTGCCGGCTACTTCAAAATCGGTTGGTTTAACCCATTTTGCTGAACCCTCATTAACGGCCCGCACCATCATTTGAGTTACTAGCTTGGCAGTTTTAGCGGAAAAAAGTTTCATGTCAGGCTGGTGCTTAACCGGAAAGTTTTGGTTGCCATCGGTTAAGTACTGGGCGATGAGCGGGTTGGTCATCTGCCCCCCGCGGGCGATGGCGGCGACCAACTGGGTTAGCTTGATGGGGGTAAGGGATATGCCTTGGCCGAAGCCGGCGGTGAGAACGTCGATGGGGTACCATTGAGAGACGGGTTTAAGGGGGATGACCTGGTCTTCTTGCAGGTCTATGCCGGTTCGTTTGCCGAAGCCGGCTTTGACTAGAAATTGATAGAGATTGTTTTTGCCGATTTGGGAAGCGATGAAAGCCATGCCAACATTGTCAGAGTTGATGATAATGTCATCAAGACTGGAGTTGGGGTGGTACTTGTTATTCCAGGTTCTGATGGTGCCGCCAGCGGTGACCAGCGGGCCGGAGCAGATAGTGCAGATGGTTGAGGGAGAGACAGCTTTAAGCTGGAGGGCGGCGGCCATAATAAAGACCTTAAAGGTTGAGCCGGGTTCGTAAAGCCGGCCAACGGCAGGGTTTAAGAAGGCGGTTGGCTTATACCAGCGATAGTAGCTGGATTGGTAGGTTGGATAAGATGTAATGGCCAGAACCTGCATGGTTTGCGGGTTGATGACGATGATGGTGCCTTGTTGGGCTTGGTATTTTTTGACACCTTGTTTGATAAGTTGGTGGGCGATGTGCTGGAGATTATATTTGATGTTAAGGTGGAGATCTCGGCCGGGCAAAGGCGGTTTGATGAAGGAGAATTCTTGAGGCAGAGGGTTGCCCAGGGCATCATATATGCCTTTAAGTTTGCCGGCTGTGCCGGTTAATTCTTGGTTATAGAAACCTTCTAGGCCGAAGTAACCAATGTCTTTTCCCTGGCTGTCTTTGCCAACGAAGCCAATAAAATAGCTGTCCATAGAAGGATCGGGATAAATGCGGCTGAATGAAGGTATTTTAGCCAGGCATTTTTTTTGAGATGGATCAAGCTGTTGGAAAAAATCAGAGGCAACTTGACCAAGCTGTATCCATTTAGTTTTGGGGTTTAAGGCTTTGCTTGTCAGTTTGGCAACTTTGTTTTGCCAAGAAGCGCTTTGGGAGGCTTGTTTGATAAGTTTCTGGTTAAAAAGTTGAGAAGATAATGAAGCGCTTTGGGAGGCTAAGCGAAAAAGCGGAGTTAAGGAGTTTTGGCTATAGTCTACGAAGGTTTTTATGATGGCGCCGGTTTGTTGGGGGCAGTTTTTAGGATTTAGGCCGATAAGCCATGTAGGCTGGCTTTGGGCTAAGACATAGCTGTCTTGAGTAATTATTTGGCCCCGGGGGACGGGCAAAAGATTAACCTTTTGGCTTTGGCGGTTGAACAAGTCGGTCAGGAAGGATTGCTGAAGAATCTGCCAGTAGGCCAAACGAAGCCAAAAGATTAAAAGAAGCAAAACCAAAAGAACAAAGATGATTTTAGGTCTGTGTCGATAGAACACGGCTTTATTGTAACCTGGATGGCGTAAGGGATGTATTTTGGGCGATTGAGAGGCTGGTGTTTAGGTAGGAGATTGAGTTGATTTCGGTAAATCCCCGCTGGCTGGCCCAGGCGGTTAGAGACACCAGGTTTTTTTGTTTGTTTAGTTTAAGTTGAAGGGATTGATTGGATCTAGTTAAGTTGTGGTTGTATGTTTGATAGAAGGCGAAAGCTTTGTAGTTAAGGGATGATAAGGTGGTTAAGCCGAAACGGACAAGAGTGATGGTTAGAAACAGGCAGATTTGAACGATGGTTAGAATTTTTATTGTTTTAATCATGAGGGCAGGCGATGGTGGTTTTTTAATTTTTATGTATCATATTTTTTCAGCGGCCCTAAGTTTGGCTGATCGGCTTTTAGGATTGTGTTTAATTTCTTGAAGCGAGGGGGTGACGGCCTTTTTAG
The DNA here is from genome assembly GCA_013152165.1 of bacterium. Taxonomy (GTDB): domain Bacteria; phylum Patescibacteriota; class Microgenomatia; order JAADGY01; family JAADGY01; genus JAADGY01. Next base: position 13,753 of record JAADGY010000059.1, on the reverse strand, counting down.
TCAAGGTTTTGAGATGGGGGTTGGTTTTGAGGAAGTTTTTGACGATTCTGTCTTCGCCGGAATGGAAGGAGACAACAACAAGCCGCCCGCCGGGCTTAAGATGGCTAACTGCTTTGAGCAGGCCGGTTTTAAGGTTGTCAAGCTCCTTGTTAACAAGGATACGAAGGGCTTGAAGAATAGTGGTGGCTGGATGGGTTTTGGTTTTTTTGGCCGGATGTTTTTTGGCGATGTCGATGATGTCTTGCATGGTTAGCTGGCGTTTAACGGCGATTTGGTGAATCTCTTGGGCGATGGCTTGGGCTTGAGGGTGTTGGCTGTAAAGGATGAGGGCGTCGGCGATTTCGGCCGGGGTTAGTTGACTTAAGAGCTGCCAGGCCGGCCGGCCGGAAAACTTGTCATATCGAAGATCGAGCAGGTCATCGGGGTGTTGGAAGCTAAAGCCGCGGCCGGCGTGAAGCTGGTCAGTGGAAAAGCCAAGGTCAAAAACCACCCCGTCGACGGTATTTAGGCTTAGTTGATGAAGAGCTTGGTCCATGTTTTTGTAGTTTAAATGAAATAAATGGTAAGAAGCGCCTGGAGGGCAGGCAGAAGCCAGGCGCTTCTTACCGAGGGTTATGGCTTGCTGATCGAGGTCGAAAGCGATTAAGTTGGCTTTTCGTTGAAGAATAGCCAAGCTGTAGCCGCCGCCCCCGAAGGTAGCGTCGATGTACCAGCGGCCTGGTCGAGGATCAAGGTAATTGATGACCTCGTTTAATAGGACCGGTACATGTTGAGTCATAGTTTTAATTGTCAAGAATTAAGCAGGCGTTGGGCTATGTCTTGGGCCTTGCTGGTTAAGTATTTTTGTTGTTTTTGCCAAGCTTCTTGAGCCCAGATTTCGATGCGGTTGCCCAAGCCAACAAAGATGAGTTGATGTTTTAAACCGGCGTATTTTTTAAGAGTATCCGGAATGATTAGCCGGCCGTGATTGTCGATTTCCAGTTCAAAGGCTGAGCCAAGCAGAAACCTTTCGGTGTTTCTTTTGTCAGGGTTTAAGAAACTTTGTGAAACAATGTCCTTGATGACTTGTTGGAATTGGCCGGTGTTGATAAGAAGGAGGCAGCCGTCATAGCCTCGGGTAACAATAAGTTTTTTTGTTTTTAAAAATTGCCTGATCTTTTTTGGTAGCATGACTCGGCCGTTACTCTCTGCCTTGGCTGAGTATTGACCGATGATCATAAATTGTTAGTCATGTTTTTACCATTTTTTACCATTTTTTACCATTAGTATCCATTTAAAACCATTTTGATAAAAAAGTCAACCCTGAACCAGAGGCGGGCCCGCCTCGCGTCGACGCGAGTTTAAGGCGGGCAAATCACAAATTCCAATAACCAAATTCCAAACTAGCCGATTTCGGGCATGAGAGGAACAAACATTCAGCTGTTTTAGCATGTTAACACTATCACACTCTAGAGTGTGATAGTGCCATTTCTGTTGGTTTTTTTGTTTTCTTTCCCTTGTTTTTCAACCTTTCCGAGGTTGTATAGGAATATTCAACCTCGGAGGTTGAATATTCCTATACAACCTCGGGAGTTCCAGGAGTGGGAAGAGTGGGGAGTTTGGTTTTTTGGCGTGGAGTTTAAAAGAGAGAGGGAAAAAGAAAAACAAAGACTACACTACTATATAGTGGTGTAGTAAAGGTTGGAGTGGAGAAGGCGGAGCGGGGGTTGAGGGTGAGGGTGAGGGTGGAATTTTTAGTAGATCAAGTAGTGGCCGGGAGTTGAGACGGGGAAGGTTACTTGATTATCTTTTATTTTAAAGTCTATGTCTTGGTTGTCGTGGCTGATTTTAGTTGGGGTGAAGTCAAGCGTTAAGGCTACCTGGCCGTCTAGTTTGATGGTTTCAGGGTAAAGAGAGATGATGGCTTTTGGGGCCGGTGAGATTGACTGCCCTACCCCGCTGTTGATTAAAAGAACAAAGGGCTTTCTGGTTTTTTTGGCCAAGGTTAGGGAGAGAGTTTCGGTTTGCCAGGAGTCTAGGGAAACAAAGCCGCCGATGACAAGGTCATATGGTCCCAGAGTGAGGGTTTCACCCGATGGTTTTTCTAGATGCAGGGTTATTTGGCCGTCGGTGATGCCGGTGTCGTAAACTTTTTTGCCGGATGATTCACTGCCTAGGAAAAATTCATCAGTGGTTTTATCGGGAGCAAGCTCGCCGATAAGGCCGCGGGGGCCTTTGTCTGAAGAGTACATAAACTCATAGGTTATTTTGGGATAGGTCTGCCAGAGGGTGTCAGGAACTTTTAGATCCAGAATTAAATAATTTCTTTTATTGGCATGGGTGATTTTAATTTGAGGCAGGTTGGTTAATGAAAGGTTTGGAGTTGGGGTGGGCAAGTCTTGGCTTTGAGCCGGCTGGGGCTTGGCTTGGTTTTTGGTTAAAAAGAAAAAAAGGCCGCTGGCCAAAACCACGAACATCATGGCGACAACGATGATCGATTTATTTTTCATGAGCAGAGAGTGTTTTTTTAATTAATGATTGTTTGGTAAAAAATTTAGGGTTTATAGGTTGATATTCTATCAGGCTTTGGTGGAGTTGGTCAAGAAAATTTTGGAGTTGGTTAAGAAACTTAAGGTGTGATTTGTGCAGGTTCAGAGATAAGATTTCGGAGGGCTCTTTGTGCAGAAGAAAGTGGATGACTTTTTGCCATTTTTTTTGGGTAATCTTTTCTTTGGGCCAGTAGCCTAACTGGTAAAGCAGTTTAGCCTCGAAGGCGTGAAAGGTGAGCTGGATAAGCTGGTAGTTGGGGTTTTCTTTGGAGGACGAGTAAAAACCTAAAGACTCGAATAAATTTAGAAGGTTGTCGAAAAGGTGTGGATGCGGATACCTGTCGGGAATGTTGTGATTGACCAGGTCAAGGACTCTGAAAAACCAGGTGGCGTGGTCTAAGTCGATCAAGATGTCCCAAAATGATTCGGAGACTTCGATGCGCCCGAGGATGTAGGGCGAATCGGCGTTTTTGGAGTAGGCGTGGGCGAAGATGTACCAACCGATTTCTAAGGAGCCGCTGCGATGAGAAAGCGGGCTCATGGCCTGTTTAGCAATAGCGGTGATTTTGCCTTGATTACGGTCAAACAGGTTAAGATAAAGGTCGCCGTTGGCGTTTTGCCGGCGGTTTAAGACAATGGCTTCGATGAGGGTGTTTTTGGTGCGGTTGTTAGTAGGCGGCATATTTAATCCAGGAGTCTTTGATAAGAGTGAGATCGATTTTTTTATTGGGGAAGATAAGCTGGTGATCAGCGCTTTTGACGCCGGCTTGTTTTTGGATTAGGATTTGGAAGTTGTTGAAGGAGTCAAGTTTGAAGGGCAGTTTGTAAACAAAGGTAATCGGGTGGAAGCCTGGCGGCCTGAGTTTGATATAGGCTTCGAAGACGGTTTTGCCTAGTTCGTCATAGGTTTTGACCTGAGTTAAGGAGTTGGTAGCTTTGATAAGTTGACTGCCTTTGGGAACATAGACACGCAGCCAGTCGCGGTATTCGCCGTTTAGGCAAAGGTTGCCCCGTTCGAGGTTGCAGTCGGAAGGCGGCTGGAGGTTGCGGTAGGTGATGGAGAGGGTTTTGGTTAGGCTGTTGTCAGAGTCAAGCTGGTATTTGTGCTTGACCTGCTGGGTGATGTAGAGGTTTGATTTAGCCCCGCCCATGTTGGAGTCAGCTATGAGCAGGTAGTCTTGATTGGCTTGATTGGGCAGTATCCGGCCGGCGAAGTTCCAGGCTTCGGCAACTTGTTGAATGTCGGTGCGGGGCGAGTAAAAGAGAAGACGTTTTTGCTGGCCTAGGTTAAGAATTTCTTGAGCTAAGATCGGCCATTTGTCTTTTGGGGCGGTTAAGACTTTGTCGATTAAGGCTTTCATAAGAGGGCCAAGGACGCTTTTTCGGTTTTGAACGATGTTGGATCGAGGCTTGTCGACGATGGTTTCGAGTTTGTAAACAACTTGGGGACAGTTGCAGTCAGGGTCCATTTTGGCTGAAAAGGTGCCGTAGCCGGGAATGTTGAGGTCTCCTAAGATTTCCAAAAATTTGGTGACGAACTGGGTGTCGATAGCAACGATAACATCGGCCGGCGGGTTGATTTTTTGATAGTGTGTATAAAATGTTTCCATCGAGACTTTAAAGTCAGGAGAAAGATTCATATCCCGCAGGTACCAGTAGGGAATGTTAACTAAGTATTCTTTGATGGGCTGGGGGGCGGGAATGCGGCTTCTGAAGCGCCTATCAAGGGCGTAGATGTCTTGGCTGGAAGCTTGGGAGATAAGGGCGCGTTTGACGTTGAGTCTAGCATAGGCGGTGATAAAGCCGCCGGTTGGCCGAAGTTCGGCGTCGTTTTGAAGCAGGACTAAGTATTTGGTTTCTTGGTTATTGCCCAGCAGAAAAGGCAGGATTTCGATGGTTTGGGGCAGGTGGCTGATTAATTGGTCGGTTTGATCGAGCTTTTCTTGGAGCTTGATGAGTTTGTCTTGAATGGTGATACCTCTTATTGATTTGGGATATTTGGACGGCTGGACCGAGTTGATAAGGCGTGTGCCCTGATCGAAGGCCTGGGCCATTTTTTGAATATCTTGGTTTTGCTTGCCGAGAGTTTCGGAGAAGATGACAAGCCTTTCTTGGATGGTGCCACCCTTGAAGGTTCCCCTACCCTTTAAGCCAAGCAGGTCGGCATGGGGAGATAGGCTTTGGACTAAGATAAGGCCGGAGTCGGTTATTTTAAGGGCGCCTTCTATTAGGTTATTGCCGTCGGTGATGTAGGGGCCGATGAGGGGGGCTTGTTGAAAGGGTTTGAAAAAAGCAAAAGCGACCCGGGTGTTGTAAAGGGCTTTTTTGGTCTTTAGCAAGTTATCTTCTATAGCTGGTAGATCCTGCTGGCTGATAGATTGTTGAAGCTGGGGTTTTAGGGCTTTTAGCCGCAGGATAGCTTGATAAGTGTTAAGGGCGGCTTGGGTAATAAAGAAAGCCGGAGCGATGATAAAGATTAGGATAAAGACAGCCAAACCGGTTGTTTTAGGGTGGCTTTTGACGGCTTGGATCAGGCGTTTTGGGCCGTTTTTAAGATTGATTTTAATAGCTTGTATGTTCATGAGCGGTTTGTTTTTGAAAAGGCAACTGTATTTAGTTTACCATCTAGACAACATAGCGAAAGGGGTTTTAAAAAGAATTTTAATATCGGTTAGGATGGAGTGATTGAGGGCATATTGGGCGTCCAGGTTGACTCGTTCTAAAAAGGGGATGTCGTTTCGGCCCGAGGTTTGCCAGGGGCCGGTGATGCCGGGCTTAACCAACAAGACGCGGCCGATTAGGCCGGCGGCGGTCGGGTGCTTTTTTTGCTGGTATTTAATTTCTTCCAGCCGATAGGCGCGGGGGCCGACTAAGGACATCTCGCCTTTTAAGACGTTTATAATTTGGGGCAGTTCATCAAGGGTCAGGCGGCGGAGGATGTAGCCGATCCTGGTAATGCGGGGATCGTTTTCCAGCTTCCAGTCTGATTCTTGGAATTTTTGCCAAAGGGCCGGGTTTTGCTTGATGACTTCATCGGCGTTGGCGACCATAGACCTAAATTTTAGGATGGTAAAAAACTTTCCTTTTAAGCCGACTCTTTTTTGGGTATAGAAAACGGGGCCGGGCGAGTCAAGTTTTATTAGAATCGGGACGATTATCCAGACAGGGAAGAAAACGATAGCCAGAATTAAAGCGCCGGTAATATCAATAACCCTTTTGATGAAAAAGTAGCTGGCCGGGGGGGATAGAGAGTCATCCGGCAAAAGGTTAAGTGTGTTTGGCATATCGTTTGTCTTTTTGTAATTTTTTGACCAACCGCTTAACCTGGCCGTCTGAGCCTTTGGGGCAGATAAGGATGACGTCTTTGGTATTGACTATGACCAGGTTATCCAGATTAACGCCAACGATCAGCTTGTCAGAGTCATAGTTGTAGATTAAGCAGTTTTTAGCGTTTGAAGTGATAGTTTGGCCTTTGGTTAAGTTGTTGTCTTTGTCTTTGTCAATAATATCCCAGAGGGCTTCCCAGGTGCCGATGTCGGCCCAGCCGAGTTCGACTTTGATGACCACGGCTTTTTTGGGGTCGATTTTTTCCAGGACTAGGTTGTCAAATGAGGTTTTTTCCAGCTGGGAGTATTGTTGAGATAAAACTTTATCATAATTCGGAGTGCCGATGGCCTGCTGGATTAAGGTTAGGCGGCGGTAAAAATCCGGGGCCAGTTTTTTGTAGTAGTTAAGGACCAGCCTGGGAGTGACGATGAAGTAGCCAACATTCCAAACATGCTGGCCGTCTTTAAAGTAGCTTTCGGCGATTTCTTTTGGCGGCCGGTAGCGGAATGATTTGAAGGTGTGCAGGCTGAAGTTTTGTTGCTGGTCAAGCTGTTTGCCGATTTCTATCCAGCCAAGGTTGTCGGAAGCAAAGCGGGGCACGTGGCCGATGAAAAGGAATTTGTCCGGGTTTTTTCTGATGTATTGATCAGCGAATTTTAAGACAGCTCTAAAGTTATCCGGTTTAGACATGACGTGATCGCTCCATAAGATAGCGACCGGTTCATCAGCGTGGCCAAGCTTTTCCATATGGACCATGGCTAAACCGATAGCGGCGGCCACATCCCGCATTTCCGGCTCGGTGATAAAGTTTTCAGAAGGGATGTTGGGCGCTTGCTGTTTGAGGGTGTCAAGGTAGCGCTGGCCGGTAGAGATGAAAATATCTGCTTCATCAAAGTCGGGCTTAAGCCGTTTGATGCCCAGCTGAAGGGTGGAGTGGCTGCCGATGATGTCTTCGAATTGTTTGGGGGTGTCTTGTCTTGATAAAGGCCATAGGCGGGTGCCTATTCCGCCGGCAAAGATGATAGCTTTCATGATGGGTTCTCCTTAATCAAATTGATAATAATGTTTTTTATTTCATCCTTAAACCTAGTTGCTAAAAAGGGTTTAAAGTACTGTTTTATTGTACTTGATTTAGACCAGTTTTTGGCGGCGGCGGCTGATTTAACGGCTGTGAGCTTGCTGGTTAAAGCCTGTTGATTTTGCGGCTGATACGGGTAAGCCAGGGGGTATTGGGACAGGATTTCAGCGCTGCCGCCTTGGTCAAAGTAAACAATTGGCTTGCCGAGGGCGGCTGCTTCAAGGGCGGTGTAGCCAAAGTCTTCCACTTGGGGAATGATAAGGCCTAAGGAGTTAAGGTATAGATATTTAAGTTGAGAATCGGTTAGGCTGTCTAGGAAGTAGACCGGCGATTGAAGCCGGCGGGATAGGCGCAGGAGGTTGTTTTTTAACCAGCCCTTGCCGATGATGACGACTTTTTCTTTTTTTAAGGCGGCGGCTTTGATAACGAGATCAAGCCTTTTTTGGGGGGCAAGGCGGGCCACCGCCAGCCAGAAAGGCTGCCGGCAAGGCAGTTTAACGGGTTCGGGTTTAAGGTTTTGCCAGTAGTCTAGGTCAAACGGGGGATAAATGACTTGGGATGGGCGACGGTAGTATTTTTGGATCTGAGTGTTAATAAAGTGCGAGATGGTGATGATTTTATCCGGCCGATAGGCGGTGATAAAATCAGCCGGCCGCTGTTTGTAGGCAAGATAGGAGAAAAAGGGCCGGAGTGCTGGTGGAAGCGAGGCTTTGAATAGATGATAGTCCTGCCAGAGGTAGCGGGTTGGAGCCAGGGCATAGTGGAGGTGTTTGGTCTTGGTGTTGGTGATAATGCTTTTGCTTTCGGCACTGCCGATGGAAAAGACCACATCAAATTCCTGGAAGTCAAATTGTTCAAAAGCCAGATTTGCCAGGGGGAATAAGATTTCATGGCTAAAGGGTTTGAAGATGCCTTTGTCCAAGAAAGAAGTGATTACTTTGTGCTGTTTTAAAAAAGATAAAGCCGGTTGGGGTTTGTATTTCAGGCTGAAAAAGACAGCTTGAGGCAAAAGATGACTGATGGTTTTTAGAAGCCTTTCGGCTCCGCCCCATTTAACTAGCCGGTCATAAACGATGGCGATTTTAAGATCTTCTATTTTCATAGGAATTTTTGGTAAAGCTTGAGGGTTTTGACAGCGGTAGAGCGGAAGGAGTAATAATTTTTGAGGTTTTGGCTTGTTTTTTGGTAGTGTTTGTAACCGCGTTTAAGTTTGGCAAGGGCCTGATCGAGGCTGTTGGGGGAGAGGTCGAAGTAAACTTGTTGGTTGTGGGTGATTTCTTTAAAGGCGGGGATGCTGGATAAAATAAGGGGCTTGTCAAAAGACATGGCCTCGACCGCCGGCAGGCCGAAACCTTCCATGAGGGAGGCGGAGATAAAGGCGTAGGAGTTTTTATATAGATATAAAAGGGCGCCTTGGCTTAGGCTGGAAAAATAGGTGATGCGATGGCGGTTTATTAAAGCGGTCCAGGCCGGCGGCGGCGGCTTGGGTGTAACGATGACAAGGTTAAGGCCGTGGTTTAGGATTATGTTTAGGTTGTCGATGAGGAACTTGAGGTTTTTGTGCTGATAAAGACTGCCGACGTAAAGAAGATAGTTTTTGGGAAGAGGTTTTTTGATTGGAATAATAGGTTGGTTAAAGAAGACGCCCTCGTAGATAGGAGTGATTTTGTTTGAGCTTAACTGAGGAAAGAGTTTAAGAATATCGTTTTTGACAAATTGAGAGGGGGTGATGATGCTTTGCGAGGAAAAAAGGGCCCGGCGGATAGTTAAATGGTAGGCCAGCCTTTTGAGTTTAAAGATAAAAGGGTTTTTGGTGGTGTCTTTGGCGGTGGGAAAATGGTGCTTGATTAGGTCATGGATGGTGACGATGAATGGAATGGGGCAAAAAAGAGGGTGGTTGAAATGGAGAAAGTGGATAAGGTCAGGTTTGAGCTTTTGGATGATAAACGGCAGGCTTGTTTGTTCGGCAACCGAGTAGTGGGGAATGCGAACCGGAACAACGGTGAAGTTGCTGGGCAGTTTGGGTTTTTGGCTGTAGGTTAGGATAATAAAGCGGGTATGCCGGTCGATTTTGGAGAGGTGTAAGATCAGACCTTGAGTGTATTTTGACAAACCGCCGTGGCGAGGCTGCCAAAAGCGGGCATCGATGAGGATTTTTTTAGCTGTGGTCATTTTTTAAAGGGCGTGCGGGCTAAAAGATCTATAGAAGTAAGAACAAGCCGGTTAAGCCAGGATGGGTAAGATGGGGCATAATGTTTTTGATAAAAGGTTTTCATAGCGGTAAAAAAGTGAGTTCGGGTTTTAGAGGTGGTTTTTTGGGTTTGGCTTTTTAGGCCGGCCCGATGCTTAAGGTGAACAGCTTGAGCGCTTGGATAAAACCAGATTTGAAGCCCAAGTTTTTTAAGCCGATAGCACAGGTCGATGTCTTCGCCGTACATAAAGTAGTCTTCATCAAAAAAGCCGATTGATTTAAGACTTTGTTGGTGGCCCAAGAAAAAGGCGCCGCTTATGGCATCGACTTGGTGGGGAGAGTTCAGGTTCAGGTGTTTTTGGTGATAGCGGGAGAAGATTGGAATGAAAGGGAAGAGCTTTTCCAAACCAAGAAAGTAAGTTAGGGAGGCCCAAGGAGTTGGGAAGCCTCGGTGGCAGGCCCAGTCGAGCTTGGTTTTATCCGAGTTAAGAAAAAGTTTTAAGGTGACGGCGGCGGCTTTGGGTTTGGTTTTGATAAAGTCAAGGGTTTTTTTAATAGCTGAGGGAGTGACTAAAACATCGCTGTTTAGAAGGAGGATGTAGGGGGCGGCGGTTTGGCGCAGGGCAACGTTGTTGCCGGCGGCAAAGCCGAGATTGCTTGAGTTAAAGATAAGGTTTAGTTGGGGGTGGGTTTGCTTCAGGCGTTTGAGTTTCAGCTGTTGGGAAGCTGATGAGTTGTTGTCGATGATGGTTATTCGCCAGTTAGGCGGGTGGTTTTTAAGTTTGTTTATAAGCTGGCCGGTCAGATCAGCGGTGTTGTAGTTAAGGATGATGATTTCAAGCTCTGGTGGCGTGTTTGGGCGGTTGGTCATGATGTTTTTTTCTGCATCTGCAGGTAAATTTTATCAAGTTTGCGGGCGACTTTGTTCCATGAAAGGTGATTTTTAAGCCTTTTAAGGGCGTGTTGGGCCAGCAGGTTGGCCTTGGTTGGATTGGTGAGCAGTTGATGGGCGTAGTCGGCTAGTTTGTTAGCCTGGCGGGAGATGAGGACGTCGGTTTGGTGTTGAAGGGGCAAACCTTCGACCGCCAAGGGTGTGCCGATAACCGGGATGCCGGCGGCGACTGATTCAAGGACTTTGTATTTAGTGCCGCGGCCGTTTAGGATGGGGACGAGTAAAAGATCGGTTTGCTGAAAGATGGGTTTGATATCGTCAACCTCGCCGATGACTTTTATGTTTAAGGCTGGGTTGTTGTAGGAAAGAACCTGTTGGGTTGGGTTGCGGCCGATGATAAAAAGGTTGGCGGAAGGCAGTTTTTTAACGATTAAAGGCCAGACGGAGGTAGTCAAAAAGTGGACAGCTTCTTTGTTGGGCAGCCATTTAAAGTTGCCGAGGAAGATGACATTTTTGGTTTTTTTGCGGGTGATGTTGTGGGTAAAGACTTGTTTGAATTGATCAAAATCAACCCCGTTGGGGACGATGTCTATGCCGGGGCGGCCGGTGGTTTTTTTTATGAAGGTTTGGTCTTCCTGGGAAACGGTGACTAATTTATCAATGTTTTTCCAGTAGCGTTTTTCCCAGTAGGCGATTTTGGCTACGTCTAAGTACAAAAGAGGCTTTAAAATAGGCAGGCGAAGCTGTTGAACGAAGCGCTGGTAGACCAGGTATTCAATGGTTTGCTCGACCAAAAGGACAGGTGTCGAGGTTTTGGGGATGTTTGGCAGGACGTAGAAAGTTTCAGCGTGGATAAGATCGTATTGATGAGTTTTAAGCAGTTTGGAGATTAATTTTTTAAGATGGGGTGAAAAGTAAATGCTGACAAGGAATGGGTAGGGAGTGAAACCGGATAGCAAAATGTTTTTTATATCCCAAGCCGGCCGGCGCTTGATGGTGTGGACTTGGTAAGTATAGGGAGCTAGTTGGGGGATATATTGATTTTCATGATGGTGGCGGATGAAGGAGATAAGGGTGATTTGGTGCTTTTGGGAAAGTTTTTTGAGCAGATTAAAGGTTCTTATTTGACCGCCGGAGTACAACGGATAAGGCAAGTATGGTGTAATCATTAAAATTTTCATGATTGGCGAGAGCTGGTCTGGTTGATAAAGAGGCCAAAGAGAGCCCAGAAGTAGTAGGCGATTTTGGATGACTCGAAGGCATCAATAAAGAAAGCGGCTAAAAGAAAGCTTGCCAAGCCGGTGAAGAAGGCTAAGGTTAAGGGTGTGAGGCGGTTTTTTTTGATGATTAAGTAAGTGAGGTTGATGATTATTAGGAAGAAGGCTACAAAGCCAAGCATGCCGGTTTCGCCCAGAAGCCTGAGATAATCATTGTCGGTAGCTAAGCCTAGGGAAGCGTAACCGGTGCCGATAAGGGGGTTTTTGGCGAAGGCGCGGATGGCCCGGGGCCATTCGACTTTAAATCTGATCTGTGATGATCGGGCGGCGGCGGCGGCGATTGGTTCAGGAGTGGGGAAGGCAAAATGGGCGGCGGCGGTGGCGGTTTGGCCGCTTGGCGAGGCGATTGGCTGGGAGGAGGGGCTGGCTGGGGATTGGTTTTGGTTAGCGGCTGGCTGGAAGGTTTTAGGTTTGGGGAGTTGATGGGTTAATCGGCGATTGTTTAAAGCCAGGGGCGGCCGGGGAGCCGGGGTGGGGGTTGGAGTTGGCGATATGGTTTGGAAAGAGGGTTTTTGGGTTAGGGAAAAGCTGAAGCTGATGATTTGCTGTTTGTTGGTTTTGACGGTGGTTTTTAGTTGGGCTAGTTTGATTTGAACCGGAGCAGGCAGGAGGCTGTAGAAGCGCTGGTTTAGGTTGTTTGATTGAAGCGAGATAAGCAAAGCTAAGCTTAAAACAACAACGGCAAGTTTAATTTTGCGGTTGAATAAAAGGAAGAGGGGTATGGTGATAAAAAAAGTGGCGATCGAGACGCGGGAAGCGGTTAAAACCAGGATATAGAAGGTGAAAAACCACCACAGCCAAAAGACGGCTTTGGCTTTAGAGGCGCGGATGAAGGTTAGATAGAATCCCAAGGCTAGGTTAAGGATGACAACCAAGAAGATGGCAAGATCATAATGGCCGGCGAAGGTCGAGCTGACCCTGGCAAGCCAAGTGAGTTTTAGAAGGATGCCTTTGGAGAACTCTTCGTTCATAGTCGAGATGACCGGCCACTGCCAGACTTTTTGACCGAAGGCATAGACATCGACCAGGAAGGTAGTGGTGAAGATAGCCAGCAGGTATTTTTTAAAGCCGGAGCGATTTAAAGGGATGATTAGAAAGAAGAAAAGGGGGATAAAGTACTCGACCCTTCTGAAGTAATGAAGCAGGGTTAGGTGGGCGGGCGTGATTTGGTAGACAAAGATTGACTTAAGGGCGGCGATCAAGCCGATGAAAAGAAAAAGGCAGACAGGGGCGATGACGTGATTTCGGTGTGTTTGAGATGAAAGCAGGCGGAAAAGGCGGGGGATGATAAGGATGGCGGCGGCCAAGATGACAAAGTCTTCTAGGCGGACAGCAACATAAGTACCGGGCAGGCTGAAAAGAGGAAACTTAGGATAAAGGGGGATGAAAACCAAAATCAGCAATCCCCAGAAATAAAGAAAGTTTTGATAGAGTTTCATTTGACGATGTATTTAAAAGGTTTATTTAAAAGAGATCGGAGCTGGATGATGGTTTGTTTGAAAAGAATGATAACTAAGTACAAGCCGGCGACCTCTAGAAGCCAGATAACTTGGAGGATTAGGGGGTTGGAGCGGATGTAGTAAAAAGTGACTTTTGATTTCCATTTTTGCTGGTTAACCAGGATGTAATCAAAGCCTGATAGATTGAGGCTTTGGTTTCTTTTGGCCGGTTCCCAAAAGGAAACAAAGAGCGATTCCCGCTGCCAGTGGACAAACTCTTTGAAGTGCCAGGACCGGTGGGTGTCGATGATGACTTGTCTAGCGTACTCAGGCGGGTGCTCAAGGACGTATGTTAGCAGTGGAATTTTAATTTGGCCGAAAAGGTAGGTGTGGTTGAAAGATTGATAAGCCTGGTCAAGTATTTTCTGGCGAGGCTGGTTGGTGTAGTAGGCGGCGATGATGTTTTTTATTTGGCCGGTGTCGCCGGACTCTTGGGATTTAAAGCCTTTGACGTTAATATTTATTTTAGGCGGGGGCAGAAGCAGGTAGAAAAAACCAAGAAGGTAGATGATGATTATTGTTTTTTTAAACATAAGATGGCGGCGTTTTACGGAGCTTATCGAAACCAAGCGGCTCGGCCGAGTCGGTAGTTTAACTTTTTAATTTTTCTTTGGCCGATGGGTTTAGCTGGGACTCCGCCGACGATGGTTAGGGGGGGGATGTCTTTAGTGACGACGGCGCCGGCGGCGACGACGGCGCCATGGCCGATGGTGACGCCGGGCAAGATGATGGCCCGGGGGCCGATGAAGACGTAGTCATGGATAACAACCGGGGCAAAGGTGGGGGAGAAAAGAGGGTCGTGAATGTCATGTTCAGCGTTATAAATCATGACTTGGCTGGCGATGTCGACGTGGCTGCCGATGGTTAATTTATCCCGGCCGTCAAGGACGCAGTCTTCACCGATGAGAGAGTCTTCACCGATGATTATGTTTGGGGGGTAGTAAAGCTTTAGGCCGGTGTG